>JBFZBV010000271.1:0-4846 GCA_041308285.1 Planctomycetota bacterium
GTTGCACACCTGCAGCGCAGCCGACCCGCGGTTGACGCATCTCAGCACGTGGTTGCCGGTGTCCGCGATGTACAGGTTAGGGGGCGCGACGGCGTCCAGCGCCACGCCCCTCGGCGAGTTGAGCCTCCCTGTCCAGGCCGTGCAGTTGTCGTTCGCCACGCCTCCGGCGGTCCCGTCGCCCGTGATTGTGGTCACGAACCCGGTCGTGGAATCTATCCTCCGCACCCTGTGGTTCATGGAGTCTGCCACGTACACGTCGCCCGCGGCCGGGTCCACGGCAAGGCCGTAGGGCATGTTGAAGTGCGCCTCGAGAGCAGGCTTGTTGTCCCCGTTGTACCCCGGAACGCCCGTGCCGCCGATTACGCCAAGGTCGCCCGGGTTGATGGACACCCCCGCGACCGTGATGGTCGAGGACTGGGTGTTCAGCACCTTGATTTGCGAGTGGTACGTGTCGGCGATATAAACGTTACCCTGGCTGTCCAGGGCCACCGCGCCGGGCCGGGACAGCTCGCCCGTGCCCGTCCCGATGACGACCACCATCACGTCGTTGGCCACCCAGAAGGGGCCGACGACTCCGGCTGATCCCGCGAGCCCTGTGACCTGGTCCGAGGGAGTCACGCGAATCCAGACCTGCTCGTCGACTCCGTGAAGGTCGGTCTCGGAATCCCACATGAAGGTGTGCAGCGCCCCCGGAGCGTTGGGCGAGGTCGACAGGCTCGACGTGCCGTCGCCGCCCGAAGCCTGAGTCGCATCGGAGAACCCGGAGGACGACCCGGTAGTGGAGAGCTCCACCGTCACGGACGCCTGGTTGGACTCCGCGTCCTGGAGGTAATACGTAATCGGTATGTCCAGCTTGAGCAGGCCGGAGGGCATGTTGACCGAGACCTGCGGGACCGCGTTGTACCTGACGGTGAAGGATCCCGAGCTCCATGCGGTGCCGGGCGATCCTGCGAGGTTGCGCGGCGTGACCCTGACCTGCACGGCGGCGTTGTAGCCGTAGCCGGCGAGATTCGTGTCGGACGGCGCGTCCCACTCGAACACGTGCGCCGAGCCGCCGGAGCTCGCGGAGAGGTTCGTCAATCCCTCCGAGGTCGATCCTCCCCCGGTCCGCTCCAGGGCGGCGAAGTAGCTGAGCCCGGAGTCCGCCGTGAACTCCACCGTGACGTCCGCGGGATCGCCGTTGGCGTCGAAGAGGGTGTAGTCGACGACCACCACGGACGGATACGTGCCGGACGGCGACGTGCCCGACGCGGTGGGCAGGTAGTCGACCGGCGGAGTGGGGGCAGGCGGCTCGTCCTCGTCCTCGGACACGAGCAGGTATGCGCCGATTGCGCCGCCGGCGAGGTACGCGCACCCGCACTGGCCGGCAAGCAAGCCAGCGGCGAGCGCGTAAAATGCGATTGTCCTGCTTTTCATCTGGTCCCCTCTTCAAGCGCCGGACGCTTTCGGATGTGGTATTCCATAATATCGAGTGGCTCGCCGGGAGGGCGAAGCTCCCGCTGAGCCGCTCCCGCCATCCTGCAGGTCATGGGGAGGGCGAAGCTCCTGCTGAGCCGCTCCCGCCCTATCCCTGCTTTTTCGCGATGGAGAGCCTGACCTGCGCCGCGCCGCCGCCGTCGAAGATCACCGGCTTCTGCGAGTCGCCCTGGAGCAGGGACCTCTTGTAGACGTTCTCGGACGCGTAGGCCGCGAGCTCGCCTGCGATCACGAACCCGTCCTTGTCCCTGTCGGCCTTGCCTTCGAGCCCTTCGACGAGGTAGAAGGAGAAGAGCCCGGCCTGCTTGTCCTCGAACTCGAGGGCATGCTCGCCCGCGCCGGCGCCGAAGAGCGCCGCGGCCCTCGTCCGGCCCGACACGAGCGACTCGAGCTGGCCTGACGAGGCGCCCTGCTTCATCTCCGAGAACGACCTTCCCTCGCCGTCCCCGCAGAAGGACGCGTCCAACATGACCACCACGCCGCCGGCTATCTTCTCGACCGAGTCCTTGAGCCACGAGAGGGGAATCGCCGACTTGGCGAGTCCGGTCTTGTGATCGTAGTCGAAGGGCATGATGTAGGGCTCGTTCCCGCCCTTGCCGGGCCCGAAGCCGCCGTAGCCCGCGAAGTACAGTATCACCGTGTCCACGGGCCTCGCCCTCGCCATGAGGAACTCCTCCACAGCCTTGGTCAGGTTGGCGGCGGTGGCCTGCTCGTTCTGGAGCAGCATGGCGTTCCTGGGGGCTATCTTCCCCTCGCCTTCGCCGGTCAGGGCGGCGTGCATGATTTCCGCGTCGCGGGAGGCGTACTTTATGTTGTGCAGGGTGTACGAATCGTAGCGGGAAATCCCCACGAACATGCCCAGGGTCTTGGCCATGTTCTTCGGGAATTCCGGCGTCCCGGTCTTCTTCGGGAACTCCTCGTGGAAGAACTTGGCGAACTCGGCCTGAACGCGCGTAATCGGGTACGGCGAGACCACCTTGGACACTTTTTCCCAGTTCTCCTCGTCGAGCGAGGACGGGACGCTCAGTATCCCGAGCAGGGACCATCCGCGGTCGAAGTCGTCGAGGTCGCGCTTTTCCGAGGCCGAGAACGTCGTGCGCGCCACCTGCCTGCCCGAGTGCGCGCTGACCACCTCCACCTCGAGGTCCACCGCCGCGCCGTAGCTCTCGTCCGCTATCCACCAGGACGGGAACAGGAACATAATCCACAGGAGCAGGCTCGGGATGTAGTTGCCGTTGTTGCCCTCGAAGGTCGTCTCGTAGCGGTGGAGCTTGAGGAACAGCACGAGGTCGTCCCCGCCTTCCCACGCCTTCTGGAGCATCTCCTTGCGGAAGTCCCCTGCCGCCTCGCCCTCCAGGAGCCGGACCTTGCTGAACGCCGACGTCTTGGTCAGGATTTCGGCCGCCTCGGCCCTGAACTCGTCCACGTCCTTGGTTATGACGTGCTTCCTCTTGAGCGAGGACCGAATCTCGCCCTCCGTGAACCCGATTTCCACCGGCGCGATTGCGATGCTCAGGGGCAGCGGCGCAGGCTTCTTCGACATTATGACCTTCATGCCGGGGTCGTCCCACAGCACCGGCTCCGGGTTCGACGAGCATGCCGCAGCCATCAGCGGGAACACAAGCGCCAAGATCCTTTTCACGTCGAGTTCCTCATAGTCTGGCGGGGGGACTGCGGCGCGGCCGCAATCCCGGCCCATAAAGACGGACCCTTCCGCCCTTCATAACCCGGGCGAGCCGTATCCGAACAGGGACGTGACTCCAGGCTCGCCTGGGTTATGACACGCGCTGCGCGCGTGAAAAGCAGAATTCCTCTCCGATTTCTGAACAAAATCCTCCTTGAGCGACCATTGTGCAACCCGCCACACCCTACCAGCGCCGCGCCTGCAAGTCAACATGCGCCGGGGCATAGGGCTGCCAGTGCCGGGGAGTGGGAGTGCGGAGTGTTGAGACCGTGGGGTGGCAGGGCGCGGGGACGTTGTTTATGCGAGCAGTGGGCAGGGGACAGTGAGAAGTGAGAAGTAAGAAGTGAGAAGTAAGAAGCAAGAAGTGAACAGTGGACAGTAGACCGTGGGACGTGGGTGGCAAGACGTGGAGTCGCAGGGCGTGGGGACGTGGGGACGTGGGAGGGCGATCCAGATGAGGACGATCCGCCTTCGCCTGAAACGCCGGAATTCCGCGGATTGAAGCCCGCCCCACCTTCGCCTGGCAGTCGGCGCGAGGGCGGAGCAAAGCCCGCCGAAGCTTTTCCGTGCTCATCAGAGCGAAGGCGGGTCGGATTTCACTCCGCCACGCTCGTCAGGACGAAGGCGGGTCGGACCTTCGGGATTGCTTCGGCCCTTTGGGGTCGGGGCCGGGTCCTCGCAATGACCGTCTTTGTGTTGTCATCGCGAGGCACGCAAAGCGTGCCGTGGCGATCTCACCTTAGGTTCGATAGCGGAAAAACCGGGGTGCCCATCGGAGTCTCTTCGGCAGTTCGTACGGTGCCAGGAATATTAAACGTGGCACACCAGGATTCCTGGCACCGTACTTTCACCGAGGCGCAATCGGATAAATCAGGATCAAAGAGTGAGCGCCTGAGAATCAGGGCCCTAGTGGCAGACGAGGAGCGGTATTTCGCTCCACGACAGGAGGTATTCGGTGGTGCTGCCGAAGATGAGGTCCTTGAGGCGGTTCGACCCGAAAGCGCCCATGACGATGAGGTTGGCGTCCATGTTCCGCGCTGTTTCCAGGATGATTTTGCCCTGCTTTCCGGTCGCGAACTTCGGCTCGACCTCGATGTTGTAGGGCCTCAAGTATTCGACGCCCTCTTCGAGGATCTGCCGGGCCTGCTCCTCCTTCTGGCCGACGGTGAGGAGCGTGGCCTTGAACTTCGGCTTGGGCCCGCCGATTTCGGTCACCACCTTGAGTGCCTTGGTCGCCTCGACGCTGCCGTCGTAGGCGATGAGGATTTTCCTGAACTGCCTGTGGTCGGCGGAGATGAAGATAATCGGCCTGGCGGCCAGCCTTGTGACGCGGGCCAGCACGAGGTTGGCCCTGCGGAGGTGCTTGCGCTTGACCCTGGCCCCGGGGTTTTCCATGCAGACGAGGTCCGCTACGCGCTGTCTTCTGAGGATTTCCTGGCCGGGGTAGCCCGGCGCGATGCTGGAGGTCACCTCGATGCCGGCCTTGCGGCAGCGCGACTCGTACGCCTCGATTGTGAGGAGCGCCTTCTCCCTCTCGTGCTTCTCGTCCTCCTTCGGGTCCCTGGAGAGGTTTTCCATGAGCCTGCCGGAGGAGGCGAGCAGGCCGGCCATTGGGATGACCGGCGCGGTCCTGGCTATGTCCACGGCGTAGAGGAGGTCAATCATGGCCTTGTTTGCGGATGCCAG
>JBFZBV010000272.1:0-5584 GCA_041308285.1 Planctomycetota bacterium
GTGGGTTACTCCCTCTCTGACTTGAAGCAGTTCACGGACGCGGACACCTTCCTGAAGCAGAGCCTGGAAATCCAGAAGAAGATGTTCGACGGCAAGATTTCCTCGGAGTTCGACCAGAGGAGGTTCCTGTACAACATCCTGAGGGTGCCCGCCTACGGCACCACCCAGGAGAACGGCTTCCTGAACTCGGACTTCAAGGTGACCCTCCAGAAGCCGGACAACTGGGATTTCTACTTCGTCCACCCCGAGGAGTATCCGGGGAACGAGGCGTACTACCAGCAGAGGAGGCGCTTCCACGTCGGCGGCGCCATAGTCGTCGGCAAGAACAAGAACGGCGAATACAGCCTCGAATGCCAGATTGACATAGAGGGCATAAACCCCGACCAGATAAACTATTCGGTCGGCGGCAAACCCCTCAACCTCGAGAGCCCCAAGAAGGCGATTGAGATGTTCTTCGAGAGCGCGAAGACGCCCTTCGTAGACCTGAAGGACGTCCAGAAAGTCGAAAAAACCAAGTTCAACAACGAGTTCACCGCCGGCTACTACCAGTTCACCGGGACGGACGCGAAGAACAAGGACATCAAGGTCGACAGGGCCAAATGGGTCGTCAAGACCAGGGTCTACACGTTCTTCATCGATATCGATGGGCCTGCAGGGTCGAGGAAGAAGTTCCAGAAGGACATACAGTTCATCCTCGGCAAGATGAAAGTGGATTTCTGAAATCCGGCGATGCCGGAAGGCGAAGGTGGATGTTTGCGTCCCGCCACTCGTCCGGCGCGCCGATGGTCCCGCCGCTCGCATTGTCCGTCCTCCTGCTTTCCGCAGCCGCGTGCTGCGCCTCCGCCGGCGGCGCCGGGCCTGCGGATGCGAGGGATCGCAGGCAGGACTCCGCGAGATCGCGGCCTGAAGGCCCTAGGATTTCCATATCCGCGGCTCTCGGATCCAGCCTTCCGGGCCCGGGAAAGGCGGGTGTGGACGCCGCTGCGCCGCCGCCCCTCACCGAGGAAAGGTCCGGTCCGGCGTTCACCGAGGCCTTCTCGGCGGGGTTCGACTTCTTCCTCTCCGCTTCATACGCGTTCGCCCCGGCGGCAAGAATCGAGGCGGAACTCGAGTACGCATCGCTGAACGGCAAGTCGAGGGACGAGGGGTATCTCGGAACGCTCGAGTACTCGGACTTCGAGGGGCTGTTCGCCGGAATCGGCGTGAGGTTCTCGGCGCCCCTGTCCGTCGAGCCGGGGAAGTGGTTCACGACAGACGCCTCGCCGAGGACGAGCGGATTCGAGCCCTATCTGCGCCTGGCGGTCGGATTGTGCTATCTCGACCGCGTGGAACTGGAGAGCGTGGGCGGATACTGGAAGGCCTCGGTCGTGTTCTTCGCAGAGGCCTGCATCGGCATCGAATTCGGCCTCGGTCCCCTGGGCCTGTTCGCGGAGGCGGCCGCCCGCTACGTGTCCGAGCCGGTCGAGGCGGTCTGGTTCGCGGAAGCCGACCAGATGGCCGTTTTCCCCATCAGGGCCGGGGTGAGAATCTACTTCTGAGCCGCCGGAGCTTGCGCGGTCCGGCCGGCTGCAGGGGCCCGGGCGTGGAGGGCTTTCGTGGGAAGGGCGAGATACTCATTGAGTCCCGGAGTGGTCTTCAGGCCCGAGGCGAAGGCCGGGGTCGTTTTCCGGCCCGACACGGGCGCGATCGAGCAGCTCAACGAGACGGGCGCATTCATCCTCTCCTGCGTCGAGAAGGGCATGACGGAAGCGGAGACCGCCGAGGCGATGGCCCTTGCATTCGACGCCTCCGAGCCGGAGGCGGAGGCGGATGTCGGCGCGTTCCTCGCTGAAATGGCGGACGCCGGCGTCGTCATTGTCAGGAACCCGGCGGATTGACGCCGCGGCCGATTCGAATTCTTCCGAATTGAAAGGAAATTGCGCTTTTCACGCGCGAAGCGCGTGTCATAACCCGGACGAGCCTGGAGTTGCGTCCCTGTCTTGTTCCGGCTCGCCCGGGTTATGCATTGCCGCCGGAGATGCCGGCTGGTCCACCATCCGGGTCTCCCGGATTCCGCCTTCCTTCAGGGCCGCTTCGCAGAACCAGTAGGGCGCCATCAGGTTCCTGTCCATCGTGTATGCGTTTGCCCTGCAGTAGCCGAGGCAGACGCCCTTGAGGATGCACCTGCCGCACGCGCCCTCGAGCTTCCTGGGCAGTTTCTCGCGGAGTTCCTTGAAGACCGACCCGTCCCGCCAGGCCTTTTCGATGCTAATCTCGGGATAGCGTCCGACCACGAGATCAGGCTCCTCCTTGCCGATGCCGCACATGGAAATGGATCCGTCGCCGAGGATGCCCATGATGTTGAGGATGTGGCAGCGGCCGAATCCGTCGGACTTGATTGCGTCGAAGTCCTGGAATGCGAGCGGCAGCGAGAACACGACGGGAATCCTGTGCTTCGCCGCGAGTTCCTTCTCGGCGCGCTTCATGAGTTCGATTAGCCTCGCCGGCGCTATCGATTTCCCCTTGTTGAACATGCCCAGGCCCCGGCCTCCGGGCGTGATTGGGTTCACCTTGATTGAGTTCGCGCCCAGCCTCGCCGCCAGGGCGATTGACGGCTCGATCTCGTCTTCGTTGTCGGTCAGGAGCGACATTATCACCTGGACGTTCAGTCCCGCCGAGAGCAGACGCGAAATCCCCCTCTCCGCCCTGCGGAAAGCTCCCTTGACGCCCCTGAACCGGTCGTGGAACTCCGGCGTGGAGGAGTCCAGGCTCACGGAAGCCTGGAAGCACCCGTACCGCTTCATCCTCCTGGCGTCGGCCGACGTGACGAGGGTCCCGTTCGTCTCGATGTCGAAGGGCACGCGGTTGCGGTGGAGGACGGCCATGAGGGCGCAGAGATCGCTCCTCAGGAAAGGCTCGCCGCCCGTGAATTTCACCCGGTTCAGCCCCAGGGGCATGGCCTCCAGGACGAGGGCTTCGAAGGTCGCCCCGTCCATCTCCCTGCCGCACGATCCGCCCGACTCCGCCCGCGCCTTGCGGTCCGGGACGAACGGGGGATCCACCCAGCAGTGGGGGCACCGGAGGTTGCAGTCCTGAGTGGGGTAGAAGTAGATTGCGGACAGCCTCGGCAGGCGCGGCGGTTCGTTCGGCTCGGCCATGTTCTTCCCTGCAACAGAGAAAGGCCCGCCGGGTCCGGCGCGTGCGGACGCGCCGGCCGGCCCCGGCACTCATTTCCGCCCGATTCCGGCCCGACCGGGATGGGGGGATTCGAGATTCGCGAAAAAACGGTAACAGGAGTACTTGTCGCGGGCAAGCAGCGTGCCTTCGGTGTAGAAGGGGATGGCCGGGCAGCCGCCAGTGCACAGCGCCTGGAACCTGCATCCGCGGCAGGTGTCCAGGTCTTCGAGCCGCACTTCGAACCTGCTCCGGAAATCCGCGAACACGGGCGACCTGAGCCAGATTTCCTGGAAATCCGCGTCCCTGAGGTTCCCCGCAACGACGTCCTGCAGCCGATCGCACGGGAGTACCCTGCCGTCCGACATCACGGTGCACTCGGTGATTCCCGTCTTGCAGCCGGTCAGGAACGGCCCGGCTCCGCGCACGGCGGGCGGCGGCTTCTCCCCGAAGCCTGCGAACATCCTGCACGCGTCGACCATGGATCCGTGCAGCAGGCCCGGGAACTCGTCGGCCAGGGCGCCGGCCTCGACCACCGCGGCCCTCCACTCGTCGTCGCCGAGGGCGAGCTCCTCCTGGAAGTGCAGCGCCCTGCCCTGCGGGAGGAGCATCGAGAGCGTGACCCCGGAGACGCCCAGTCCGGCCGCGAGTTTCGCAATCCCCCTGAGCTCGCCCCTGTTGATCCTCGTGACCGCCGCGAACAGCGACACGGCCTTGCCGGCCCGAATCAGGTTGGCTATGCCCCTCACAGCCCGGTCGAACACGCCCCTGCCGCGGAGCCTGTCGTGAGTGGCCGCGCTGGCGCCGTCCAGCCCCACCTGGACGATTCCGAGCTTGGGGTACGAAGCAATCCTTGCGGCCTTGGCGGCGTCGATAAGGGTCGCGTTGGTGTTGAGCCCGCCCACGTGAATCGGCTTGCCGTGGATTATGTCGAGGATGTCGAAGAGGTCTTCCCTGCAGAAAGGCTCGCCGCCGCTGAGCCAGACGGACAACACCTTGAGATCGGCAATCCTGCGGAAGAAAGCGGACCATTCGGCCAGCGTGAACTCGGTGCCGCTGGCCCTGAAGGGGAACACGTTGCAGTGCTTGCACTCGAGGTTGCAGCGGCTCGTCAGCGCGACGAATATCTTTTCCGGAGAATTGAGGGGCTTGACCTTCAAGGGCCTGCACCAAACTCGGAGACCGGCCGCATCGAGTCCCGGGGCCGGGAGCAGCCCGGCATCCGGCGGAGCGCCCGGCCCGTGCGGCAAGGGCGTGCGGCCACGTCCTTCGCCGCCCGGAGGAGTCACGGGATTATAACATCCCAGAAGCCCTCATCTTTGGAAAAATGAAGGCGCCTGGCGCACGACTTGCGGACGAGCGCGGCCGCCGTCCTGAAAGTCTTCCTGCAGGCTGCGTCCGGGAACCAGCGGAAGAAGTGGATGTAGTTGTGGAGGATGTCCCCCAGCGCGTCCGCCGCGGGATAGTCGTCCGTGCGATGGGGGCCGCCCTTGACGAGGAAATAGAGGCCCCCGAGAGGGAAGGGACCCGCCGCGCCGCCTGGACGGGCCGGCCTCCGGGCGGCCTGCGTGAACGGGAGCGATTCGACGAAGAAGCCGGTTCCGGCCTTTCTCACGCAGAGTCCGTCGTCGGACAGGGCCCGGGGGCCTGACAGAGAGGCCACCGTGCTCTTGCCGGCGCCGGACAGCCCGAGAAACACGTAGCCCAGCCCGTCGCGCACCGCGCCTGCGCCGTGGAGGACGAGTGATTCGCTCCGGTGGGCGAACTGGCTGAGGAGAAGGTACACCGCCTCACGGAAGAAAGCGCCCTTCTCGGCTTCCGGCAGCGCGTCGTTGACGTGGATTTCGGCCGGGCTCCGCGGTCCGGCGAGGATTACGGTCCCCTGCGGTTTCGGGAAGAAGACGCCGCGCGTCTCGCGGGCGAGAAACGAGGAGGCGGAACGCGCGAACCGCTCTCCGCCGAGTAGGAGCCGTGCCCAGTCCAGGGCCAGGCGCGCGGCCTCGGCCGGGTCCTCGGCGGCGGGGAATCGGCCGTACACGCGCCGGAGATGGGCGAAAAGGCCCGCTGAAAGCCCGGGCGGGCCCTGGCCCGGCGAGAGGGGGGCCGGAAAGACCTGCACGGGGAATCCCTTCCCGGCCTTGCGGATGAACCCCTCGAAGAACTCCTCCTGCGCGCGAGAGAAGCCCCCGCCCATGGCTCCGGCGTCGAAATCGATGCGGACGCCGGCGGCCTGGACCGCGAATCCGGCTCTCAAGCGGCGTCCTGACGTCGAAACCCGGGGTCCTGCCATCCGAGATTTCCCGAAAAGGGGGCGACGATGGTCCCCGGCTGGAACCGCGCGCCCGGCGCTAACGCTCATGCGCGTCAATTTAAGAAGTCACAAGAGCCGTCGATTCTTGGGGGAACCTTTCTGGAGAAAGTTTCCCCATGA
>JBFZBV010000273.1:0-2938 GCA_041308285.1 Planctomycetota bacterium
CCGGGGCGGGCGGCGAGACGGTCGGCGAATATGCGCAGAACGGCTCCTCGGCGAGCCAGTCCCCGGTGGCGGCGAACGCCCGAGCCCTGCAGCCGCCGCACACCCTCCTGAACCCGCACACGCCGCACTTCCCACCGTACCGGTCCGGATCCCTCACTGAGCGGAGGAATTCCGATCCTTCCCAGATTTCCCTCAGGTCCATGCCGGCGTCCCTGAGGTTTCCGGCCTTCACGTCGAGGAATCCGCAAATCTGGACGTCCCCCCTGTGGGAGACGAAGCAGAACGACTTGCCTCCCAGGCAGCCGCGGGCCGCGCCGCCGGGCCCTCCCGGCCCCCCTCCGCGCCGGGAGGCGAGGACCCGCTGGAAGTGCGGCGCGCAGGTCACCCTGACCTCTATCGGCAGGCTCCCGCGGAGGTCCGCGAGCCGCTCGAGGGTCCTTTCGTACTCGGCCGCGTCCAGCACGAGATTCCTGATTTCCGCGCCCCGCCCCGTGGGGACGAGCAGGAACGCGTCGAACGCCGCCGCGCCCGTATCCGCGGCGAGCCGCGCGATGCGCTCCAGGTCCCCGGCGTTGTATCTCGATATCGTCGCGTTGACCTGGAACGGGACCCCGGCGCGGCGAAGGAAGCCAATCCCCCTCAGGGCCGAGTCGAAGGCGCCCTCCACGCCCCTGAACCCGTCGTGCGACGCCGCGTCCGGGCCGTCGATGCTCACGCTGACGCGGGAGATTCCCGCCGCCCGGATTCCCTCCGCGACGGACGCGTCAACCAGTCCGCCGCAGGTGGCCAGCGCGGCCTTCATGCCGCGCGACACGGCCCTGGCCGCGAGGTCCATGGTGTCCTCGCGGAGCAGCGGCTCCCCTCCGGTGAAAATGACCAGAGGCGACGCCCAGCCGGACAGGAGGTCGATGAACCGCGCCGCCTCCTCGGAGGACAGCTCCCCCTCGTACCGCTCGCCGGTCGACGCCCCGCGGCAGTGCCTGCATCTCAGGATGCAGCGCCTCGTTACCTCGAATGCCAGGACCCTGGGCGGCGCGGCCTCGGGCTGTCCGCGGACGGCCATGTCAGGCCTCCTCCGGCCGGCCGGATTCGGGCTCCGGAGCGGCGTCTCCCGCGGCAATCTCGCGGTCGTCCAGGTGGCACGCCGGGTCGGGCGCCCAGAGGTCGCCCGTCGCGGCCTCGGCCCTCACGCGGAAGTTGCCGTTGCACGCGTCGAGGAACCTGCACGACGCGCACCTGCCCTTCAGCAGCGGCTTGCGGTCCCGGAGCGACCTGAGCATTGGATGGCCGGGCTCGCCCCATATCCTGCTGAAAGGCGTCTCCCTGACGTTCCCGACGGACAGGTGCCTCCAGAACTGGTCCGGGTGCACGTCGCCGCGGAATCCGACGCAGCCTATGCCGAGGCCCGTCGAGTTGCCCCCGTTGAGCCTGAGCAGATCGAGGACCTCCGCCGCCCTGGGGGATCCCTCCCTGAGCATCCTCAGGTACAGCGCCGGGCCGTCCGCGTGGTTGTCGACGGTGAGAATCTCCGGCCGGGCTCCGCGGGCGTACATCCCGGCGGTCCTGTCGATGATTGTGTCGAGCACCGCCCTCGCTCCGGCCCGGTCGAGATCCTCTCCGCGCAGGGCGCTGCCTCTGCCGGCGTAGACCAGGTGGTAGAAGCAGGCGCGCTGTATCCCCGATTTCTCGACCAGGTCGAATATCGCCGGCACCTCGCCGGCGTTCCTGCGGGTGATTGTGAACCTGAGGCCGACCTTGACGCCGGTCTCCATGCACGCCTCGACGCCGGCAATCGCCCGGTCGAACGCGCCCCGGACCCTCCTGAACCCGTCGTTGACGCCTCCGATGCCGTCCACGCTCACTCCGACGTATGAGACGCCGGCTGCCGCGATTCGCGCCGCCATGCCGCGGTCAATCATCGTCCCGTTGGTCGAAATGACGGCCCGAAGGCCCTTCCGGACCGCCCTCGCGGCGAGCTCCGGCAGGTCCGGCCTGATGAGCGGCTCGCCGCCCGAGAAGAGGAGGACCGGTGCCCCGAACGCCGCGAGGTCGTCGATGAGCCTCTCCCCCTCCCCGGTGGAGAGCTCGCCCGAGTAGTCGCGGTCCTCGGATTCGGAATAGCAGTGGACGCAGCGCAGGTTGCACCTTCTCGTGACGTTCCAGACCACGATCGGCTTCTTGTCCCTGCGGAACTGGAGCATGTGCGCGGGCACCGGCCCGCTCGATTCGCTGTACCTCAGCGCGTCCGCGGCCTCGACCGACCCGCAATAGAGCTTCGAAACGCCTATCATCGCCTGAAGTGCCCTACAATGGCGGACACGACCCCCTCGGAGGTGTGCTCCGCAGCCTCTACCGGCGCAAGACCGAAGGACCTGAGCGTCTTCGACGTCGCAGGCCCTATGCTGAACACCGCCGAGGCGGCAATCGCGGCCCTGAGCTTGCCGCCCGCGCCGGCGCCCAGCAGCGCAGCGGCGGACGAGGAGCTCATGAACGCCGAGGCGTCGACCCCGTCCTCGATGAGGGCGAGGTCCTCCCCGCTGATTTCCGCCGGGACCGTCCCGTAGGCCTCGACATCCTCGACAATCGCGCCTGCCTTGGCAAGCCCCTCCGCGAGGTCAGGAGGCGCGGCGGCCGACCTCGGAAGAAGGACGGACTTCCCCTTCAGGTCCGCCGACGACCCGATCGCCGCCAGGAGGGCCGAGGAAGTGTACTTCTCCGGGCAGAGGTCGGGGGACACCCCCTTTCCGGCGAGAGCCGCCGCCGTCGCGGGCCCGATGGCGGCCACGCGCACGCCCGCGAGGGACCGCGCGTCGAATCCCATCTCCCCCAGGCATGCGAAGAAGCGCTCCACGCCGTTCACGCTGGTGAAGACCGCGTAGTCGAATTCCGGGAGCCTGGCCAGCGCTTCCCTGAGCCTGGAAGCGCTACCGGGGTCGGT
>JBFZBV010000274.1:0-2801 GCA_041308285.1 Planctomycetota bacterium
TTGCGTCGTCGTAGAACTTCTGGTTGAGCTGCACGGGGAGCTTCTTGTGCAGGCCCGTGACGCGGCCGACCGCGAACGCCGGCCGCTGGTCCTCGTACGGCCCGCCCGGATGCCCGAGGGCCATGACCCAGTCCCCGACCTTGAGTTCCTTGGAGGATCCGGTCTCGAAGAACGGGAATGGGCCGCCTTCCATCCTCACGACCGCGTAGTCGTTCGTGGAGTTCGATCCCAGCACCCTGACGGGGTGCCTGCGCCCGTCCGAGGTCACGGCTTCGAGCCCCTCGCCGGCCTCCGCCACGTGCGCGCAGGTGAGCACGAGCCCATCCCCGCTTATGACGGCGCCGGACCCGAACCCGGTCTTGCCCGAGACCTTGATGACGAGGCACACGGTCCGTTCCGCGGACTCGGCGGCGACCTTCTTGAAAGTGTTCGCGAGCCCCTGCGCGTACTGCTGCTCGATTCCCTCCTGCGCGAAGACCGGCGCGCACGCGAAAACGAACGCCGCCGTCAGGATTGCGCAGGCCGCCGCCCTCTTCTTCAGTAGTGCTGGCATCTCACCCCTCCGTTTCAACCGTAGAAAGCGGGACCCTAAGTCCGGGATCCGCGTGGACCGAAGGCAGGGCCCCGCGTCCGGCCGCACCGCAGACTCCGGATGCCGCGCGATCCCGCCAAGTGAATGGTACGAATCCCCGCGGGCTTTGGAAAGGGGGTCCGCGACCCTTCCGCGGCGTTCACGGCCAAGATTGTGTTTGACACCGCCCGGCTCCGCCTGTATCCTCCTCGCAAAGTCGATGGCAGGCCGTTTTCAAGATTGAAAGGGGAAAGGATGAACAAGGGTGATTTAGTCGAGAGAGTTCTCGCCGACAAGGATGCCAAGATAGGATCCAAGGCTCAGGCCGAGAGAATCGTGAACGCGGTCATCGGCTCAATCGTCATCGGCCTCAAGAAGGACAGGAAGGTCTCCGTCGTGGGATTCGGAACCTTCACCGTGAAGAACAGGCCGAAGCGCACCGTCATCAACCCGAGAACCAAGGAAAAGATGATTGCCAAGCCTTCGAAGACCGTCAGGTTCAAGGCCGGCAAGAGCCTCAAGCACGAGCTCTAACAGGCATCGGAGGCGCCCGCCGCCTGCGCGGCGGGCCTCCGCTGGAATCATGCCTTCTCACCCTTCACGGACACGGACAGCCGGGATTGCCCTCGCGGCGGCCCTCTTCGCCGCATGCGGAGGCGGGTGCGTCTTCTACGACGACCTCGCCAGCACCTACGACCTCATCGAGGACACAGAGGCCGTCCTTATAGCCCACGCCGAGGATTTCCAGAATCCCGACCTCCCCTACGACCGGATTCCTCCGGGCAGGGCCCACTGGATTGCAGGCCCGAAAAAAGTCCTCGCCCTGCTCGAATCGATGCGGTTCGAGCCCGTATCCGAGCCCCCGGACGATCACTCGGCCGTGTTCGCGCTTGTCTTCCTGCCCAGCGACCCCAACTCCAGGATTATCTTCTACCTGGACAAGAACCTGAACCTGCTCCCGGGATTCCGGCAGCACGGCGTGGACTACGGCGGAAAGTTCTACCGCACGTCGGACGAATTCAAGATAATCGTCCTCGGCCTCATCGAGTCGTGCCCGCATTGCAGGGAGCGCCTGCCGGCGCTCAGGCGGGAATGGCCCGAGGACGGCGCCGGGCGGTGAGGCCTGAGCGGGGCGGAAATGTCCGATTTCACCGATTTCGACCTTCACGTCCACACGCAGGAGCATTCGCCCTGCGCGAGGAACTCGGTAGTCGACGTCCTGGAGATTGCCAGGATGCAGGGCCTGGACGGCGTCGTCCTCACCGACCACCACTACTGCTGGCCGGAAAAGGAAATCGAGGACCTCGTCCGCAGGACGCAGACGCAGCTCGTGGTGCTGTCGGGCCAGGAAATCACGCTTACGGGAATCGACTTCCTCGTTTTCGGGTGGAACGGGCCTGATCCTCACGTCCAGACAATCAGCCAGTTCGTGGAGATTATCCAGGACGAAGGCGGGGCGGTAATCGCGGCCCACCCCTGGTCGGTGCTCTACAACCTCGACACCGACAAGATGGCGGAGTGGGGCGTGGACGGCGTCGAGCTTCACAATTCCCTCAAGGGGGGCGCGCCGCCCGCCGAATTCGAGAAGGTCGTGAAGCACGGCATGGCGCAGGTGGCCGGCAGCGACTTCCACCAGCCCGTATTCAAGGGAGCCCTCGGCAACTGCCACACCAGGTTCGGCTTCCCCATAAGGACCATAAGGGACCTCGTGAGAGCCATCCGCCGACGCAAATCCCAGCCCGTCATATACGGCAAGAACGGGAAGTGAAATCGCCCCGTGCCGGCACCCGCGTCACGAGGACCGCACCCCGGGACGCGCGGCGGATGCCCGGTCCGGGGGCTCGCCGCCGGCCCCGGAGATGAGGAAGCGCACGAAATCGTCCTGCGATCCGCACAGGACTCTCCTCTCCGACAGCGCAGTCCCCTCCGCGGTCTTCTCGAGGACCGCCCAAAGGACGCTTCCGGGCTTCCTCGCCTTCCCCCTTCCGGCGGGCTCCGCGTCCGACGCGCTGCGGACCTCGACGCAGATCCTGAGGTGCCTGAGCGCCGATGACCACCTGTCGTACGCCCTGTGCGTGTCGAACAGCCGGTCCCCCGCGTGGAAGGAGAACCTGCTCCCCTGCTTCCAGGAGCCCGACGATCGGTCGAACCTGATGTCGAGGGCCCTGTTGAACTCGGGCGGGACGTACATGTGCCAGCCGTGGGCGGAACCGGCGTCCGCGGGCCTGAG
>JBFZBV010000275.1:0-3817 GCA_041308285.1 Planctomycetota bacterium
GGCATGCAGAAATGGGACGATGCGCAGACGTTATTCGAGGACCTCCTCAAGAAAGCCACGAGCGACATCGTAATCTCCATCGGCTACAACGGCCTCGGCGACTGCTACTACGCCAAGAGGAAGCTCGAGGACGCGATGTGTGCCTACCTGCGCGTCGTGATACTCTGCGAGCACATCGCGACCGAGGCGCCGAAGGCTTTCTACTACGCCCAGCTGTGCATGAGGGATCTCGCTACCAAGATGTCCGGAGAGCAGCAGAAGATGGTCCAGGAAAGGGCCAAAAAGCTCCAGGGCGAGCTCAGGCGCAAATTCCCCGGATCCCCCTACGCCAGCAGGAACTGAGAATCCCGTGGCCGGGCAGAAACCCTACAGGATGCTCGACCATACCTCGGACATCGGCTTCGAGGTCAGGGCTGGCACGCTCGCCGGCCTGTACGAGAACGCCGCATTCGCCCTGTTCGATCAGATTGCCGACCTCGAATCCGTCGAGCCCGCGAGGAAGATGCAGGTCTCCGTCCAGGCCGACGCGCCGGACGATCTCATGCATGCATGGCTCTCCGAACTGCTCTATCTCTTCGAGGTCAAGTCGATGGTCTTCCGCTCCTTCCGCGTGGAAGCCGTCTCCCGGACCTCCCTGTCCGCCGTGGCGTCCGGCGAGCCCTTTAATCCCGACCGCCACGCGGTGAAGTCAATCGTGAAGGCCGTGACGAGGCACATGCTGGAAGTCTCGGCGGACGGCCCGGGCTGGAAAGCGGTCGTCCTCTGCGACGTGTGAACGTCCGCGGCGCGGACCTCGACCCACCGGGTCCGGCCAATCATCCCGGCTCATCCGGGCGGATAGTCGCTTCGCAAGAATATATTGTAGGAATTGAAAAGATATTTCGCGTTTTCACGCGCGCGCAGCGCGTGGTATAAACCGTACGAGCCCGACCTGGCTCGTCCGGATTATGAGGTTGCCCCCATGGCCGACGGCTCGAACGGCGGAGAAGGCCTCGAAAGGCTGGATCCCTACCGCGTCCTTGTCAGGAAGACCGGCGCGATGAGGACCGACGGCCTCCTGTTCGCCTCCGAGGGGATGATGAAGGCCATCCTCTCCGACAACGCGGTCTCGCAGATTCGCAACGTCGCCTGCCTCCCCGGGATCGCGGGCAGGTCCCTCGCCATGCCCGACATCCACTGGGGATACGGGTTCCCAATCGGCGGAGTGGCGGCGTTCGACCTCGAGGAAGGCGTGGTCTCGCCCGGCGGCGTGGGCTACGACATCAACTGCGGGGTCAGGATACTCGCCACGAACCTCTCGCTCAGGGACGCGAAGGGCCGCGAGAAGAAGCTCGTAGACGCGGTCTTCGGCGAAATCCCGGCCGGGCTCGGCTCCAGGCACAAGAGCTCGAGGATCGCAGGCAGGGACCTCGACCGCGTCCTGGTCGAAGGGGCCGGATGGGCCGTGGAATCGGGCCGCGGGACCGTGTCCGACCTGGACAGAATCGAGGACCGCGGGAGGATTGAAGGCGCGGACCCCGCCGCGGTGGGGCCCCGGGCCAAGGAGAGGGGATCCCCGCAGCTCGGCACCCTTGGATCGGGCAACCACTTCGCCGAGGTCGACTACGTCGAGGAGGTCTACGACGAGCCATGCGCGTCGGGATTCGGGCTTAATCGAGGCATGCTGGTCGTATCCGTCCACTCCGGGTCCAGGGGCCTGGGCCACCAGGTCTGCGACGACGCCATAAAGACCATGCTCAAGGCGTCCGCGAAATACGGCATCGACCTGCCCGACAAGCAGCTCTGCGCGGCTCCAATCAGATCCCCGGAGGGCAGGACCTATCTCTCCGCGATGGCCTGCGCGGCGAACTTCGCCTTCGCCAACCGGCAGGTCCTCGGCGACATGTTCGAGGGCGCCCTGAGGAAGGTCTTCGGCCCCTCCGCCCGCGCGACGCTGGTATACGACGTCTGCCACAACATCGCGAAGATTGAGGAGCACGAGGTCTGCGGGAGCAGGGCCTTGTTCTGCGTGCACCGCAAGGGCGCCACCAGGGCCTTCCCCGCCGGGCACCCCGCGCTTTCCGAGGCCGTGAGGCCCTTCGGCCAGCCCGTGCTGATTCCCGGGGACATGGGCAGGTGCTCGTTCGTCCTCGCGGGTCTGAAGGGCGCCATGGACGAGACCTTCGGGTCCTGCTGCCACGGCGCCGGACGGGAGATGAGCAGGCACAGGGCCGTGAACGAGAGCCGCGGCCGCAACCTGCTCTCCGAACTCGCGGAGGCCGGGGTCTCGGTAAGGGCGGCGAGCAGGGAGACCATCGCCGAGGAGATGCCCGGCGCCTACAAGGACGTCAACGCGGTGGTCGACGTCGTCCAGGGCGCGGGGCTCGCGAAGAAGGTGGCCAGACTCAGGCCGATCTGCGTGGTGAAGGGCTGATTCCGCGGTCCGCTACTTCACGAACTTGTATTCCGCCGCCGAGGAGAGGTCGATTCCCGCCCTGGAGGCGACCGAAGCCACCGCCTTCTGGAGCACCGAGTCCTCGACCAGATCGGCAATCATCTGCTTGCCGTCGAGCCGCCCGATGTGCTTCCTCAAGCTCCTCCTGAGCAGCGCCCTGGTGTCGTCCATGTCGAGGTGGGTGTTGAGGGACTTGTGCCATTCCTCGAACCCGGGGTACAGGCTCCAGTTCCTCTCGTCGAACGCCGCGAGCTTCCTGAGCAGGCCGCCCTCGGCGGCCATGTGCGACTCTATGTACCTCGCGTCGTGCTTCTTCTCGAGGATTTCGTCGACCAGTTCGGGCTTCCAGATTTCCGGCTGCGGGACGTCGACCTGCACGTCGGGCGCGACGCCCGTCCCGTCGAAAACCGCCCCGCCCACGTAGTATCTCGCCACGGTCAGCATCACGCCCGTCCTGCGGCCCGTGGAGGCGAGCATGAGGATTTGCTGCACCGACCCCTTGCCGAAAGTGGCCTCGCCCACCGCCTGCGCCCGTCCGCGCGACTTGAGCACCGCCGCGGCGAGCTCCGCGGTCCCGAAAGTCCCCTTGTCTATCAGGACCGCCGCCGGCGCCTTGACGGCCGACTCCGACCCGGACGCGTACTCCTCCGCGGCGGCAATCGCCTTGTCCCGGCCTTCGGTGCGGAACAGGGCCGAGCCCTTCGGCAGGAACAGGCCGAGCAGGGCGACCGTGTCCGCGAGACTGCCGCCGGGATTGTTCCTGAGATCAAGTATCACGCCCTTCAGGTCCCCGGCTTTGGCAATCTCCGCAGCGAGGGATTCGGGCACGCCCGACGCGATCCCGGTCGGCTTCGCGTACAGTATGCCGCCCGGGAGCACCGCGGCCAGCACGCGGGCCGGCTCAGGCGCCCTGCAGGCAACCGTGACTTCCTTCGGGGTGAACCACCCGCGCCTGTAGACCTTGATCTTGACTGTCTTGCCCGGGAGGCGGTGGAGCAGGTTCTCGATTTCGAGGAGGGACAGCCCGTCCTCGATTATCTTCTGGCCGTCTATCTCCCATATCTCGTCGAGCGGCCTGAACCCGGCCTCGGCTGCAGGCGATTCGTGCATGACCGACGCCGCCACGGGGATGAAGCCCTTGCGCCCGACGACGAGCCCGACTCCGACCAGCCTGCCCGAAATCCTGTCCTGCAGAGTGAGAAGGTCCTTCTCCCCCGCGTAGGCGCAGTACGGGTCGAGCGCTGCGGCGACGCCCCTGGCCGACTCGGCCGAAAGCCGCTCGTAGCTGCCCTTGTGCTGGTCCACGTAGTACGTGTTTATCACGAGCCTCATCTCGTCCAGGATCGCGTCGTCGAACTTCCTCCTGTGCTCCCCGCCCTCGGC
>JBFZBV010000276.1:0-17216 GCA_041308285.1 Planctomycetota bacterium
CCTTCCTCTTCCACTTCCCCTCGCTCATCCGAGCTTCTCCGGCGCCTTCTCGTTCCATGCAAGTCGTGTACGTGTACGAAAACGTGGACGGGAACGAATACGCGGCATGAAAGCACGAGTAGGAGGGGCAGCATGTTCTACTGTAAAAGTGAACGATAGTACATCAATGGAGAATCAGGTCGCCCGCCGCCCGAAGAATCCGGACTCTTCACCCCTGGCCGTCAGCCGCGGCGTCCTGCGCCGGACTTCTCGCCGAACGCCTTACTGAAGGCCGCGTCGGCCTCCGCCGTCACCTTGGCGTTCACGGACCTGAATCTCCCCATGAGGCGCGTCGCGTCGGCCGTGAGCGCCGACCCCCCCCTCCTGCCGCCTCCGGCGCGGGGCTCGACCAGCGCGGTCCCCATCTCCTTCTCCGTGGCTCGGAGCTTCCCCCACAGCGTGCGGAAGGACATGCCCATCTCGGCGGCGGCCTTGTTCATGGACCCGCACTGCTGGACGAGCTCGAGCATCCTCAGGCGCCCCTCACCGAACAGGATTTTCCCCCCGTCGCTGACAATCCACACCTTGCTCAGCACCTTCATGGATGCCTCCGGGCGGTCACCCGCCGATTCTCGACATGAGCTGCGGATTTTCGCAGGCCCTCAGGCGGGGCTTCCGAGCCTGCACGCGGGCCAAAAGCGCCTCGAACGCCCCTCCGCCCGCGCTCCCGGACCTGAGCATGCCCCTGACGTCCTCGCCCTCGCAGCTCAGAAGGCAGGGCATGAGCGTCCCGGCGGCGGAGAGCCTGAGCCTGGAGCACGAGGAGCAGAACGGCGCGCTTTCCGAGGCTATGAAGCCCGCCTCGGACTCCCGGCCCGTGGACCGGTCGCGCAGCAGCGCGGGCCTCGACGTCCCGCCGCTCGGATGGGGCGCCAGGTCGACGTCGAACCGGCCGCCGAGAACCGCCAGCATCTCGGACAGCGGCACGAAGCGCTCGGCGTGGTTCCTCAGCAGCTCGCCTATCCGCATGGCCTCGAGGAAGCGTACCACCAGGCCGCGTCCGGCGGCGAACGCGGCGAGGTCCTGCAGCTCGCCGAGGTTCACGTCGCGGAGCGCCACGACGTTGATTTTCACCGGGCTGAATCCCGCCGCCAGCGCCGCGTCGATGCCGGAAAGCGTCCTGCCCAGGTCGCCCCCGCGGGTCAGGGCCGAGTACACGCCGGGCTTCAGGGTGTCGAGGCTCACGTTGACCCTGTCGAGCCCGGCTGCGCGGAGGCGCGCGGCCTCGCGCGCCAGGAGCTGACCGTTCGTGGTCAGCGTGACCTCGCCCGCGCCGGTGTCCCTGAGCATGGCGACGAGCACGGCCACGTCCGGCCGGACCAGGGGCTCCCCGCCCGTGAGGCGG
Source organism: Planctomycetota bacterium (assembly GCA_041308285.1). Lineage (GTDB taxonomy): Bacteria > Planctomycetota > JAKEIC01 > JAKEIC01 > DYIT01 > PPR-0505. Next base: position 1,385 of record JBFZBV010000276.1, read on the forward strand.
ACCTGCCCCAGGCCGGCGGTACGGGCGATGAGCCGGACGATTTCGGCAATCTCCTCGTAGCGGAGGATGTCCGCGTGGGGCAGCAGGGGCACTCCGCCGTCCGGCATGCAGTAATCGCACCTCAGGTTGCACCTGTCGGTCAGGGAGACCCTGAGCTTGCTCACGTGCTTGAGGGGCGGCGCAGCCACTCCGGGCAACCTCCATCGAAATCGGATCGTCCGGCCGAAGCCGGAGCGGAAATGATATCAGCGCGGGGGGGGCGGGTAAAGCCGGCCGGAAAAACTCGTTGCTTTCGCGGCGGACGGATGTAGATTGGGCCATCTGCGCCCGGCATCGGCGGTTCGCGGGAAACCGGCCGGCCCGGCGGAATCCCGGAGGGCGGATGGCCATCGTCAACTCCTTCAGGTTCAACCAAGACCAGGGGGGCGTGATATCCGACGAGGAGTGCTGGACCCTCAGGCTCAGGAAGGCCCAGCACACCGAGCACGTGGTCAATCTCCTGCCGCCGGACCTCGCGCAGCGCGCCGGCATCGTGGCGCTCTACGGGGGCGTGGGCGGCCCCGACTTCCACTTCGAGGCGGTCCACCGCGCCCGGCTGACGATAGGGAAGCAGGCCGGCGGGGCAGGCCTGGGTCCTGCCACGCTCGAGGAGGCGGGCAGGATTCTCGTGGAGGCGTTCAACTCGGTGACGCGTCGCCAGGTGAACGACAGGCTCCGGTACCTGTACGGCATCGGACTCGACGACCTGAACCGCGGATTCGTCGTGCGCGAAGGGGAGAAGGCGGAGATAGGCCAGGGCGCCGTGAAGACGCGCGCGATGCGAATCGCGAGGCTCGAGGAGGGATTCGAGGACGCGCCCCTGTCGCCCGCGAACCACGCGTGCCTCGCGGGCTGGGACCGCCGGGGGGGCTTCCAGGGGTTCTGCCTGAAGCAGGAGAACGGGGTGCTGTCCCTGCAGGCGGGCGGATTCGAGTCCATAGGGGCGGGCAAATACGCCGGCGGCGTGAGCTTCCAGAAGCTGCTGCGGGGCATGACGCTCGACCAGAGGCGGAGCGGGGTCGGAGCGGGCAAGGGGCTTCTCATCCTCATTTCGTCGATAGTCGAGGCGGGGGAGCACTTCGGCCAAATCGGCGGGAACTACAACCTCTATTTCGTGGACGGATCCGGCCCGAAGCCGGCGGTGAAGTACCTGCACGGGGACGACGCGAGGCTCGCGGTCGAAATCGTGAGGGCGATGCGCGGGGGGTTCCTGGCCGAGCGCGCGGCGGAGGACCTCGTCCTTCGCTTCGTGGCTTCCGGCGCGAAGAGGAACCTGATAGAGGACGGGATGTTCGAGTCCGCCCGGAACCCCCGCGGTCTCGACCTCATGCTGAGAGGCTACAGGGTGGGTCCGTCCTCCGGGGAATTCAAGGCGAACGACTTCGCCCCCAGGTGAGGCGGTCCGGAGGAGTCGGAGGCCGCACAGATGACTTCCATAAACGCGGTCAGGTTCAACGGCACGTCGGGCGCGCTGATATGCGACGAGCAGCGCCACTGGAACGACGAGCGGCTCAAGTCGCTCACCGCCGAGAAAATCAGGGCGGTGGTCGAGCCCCGCATAACGGAGGCGCACCGCCTCGCCGCGGCCTACGGCAACACCGGCACGTCCACGATCGGAGAGGAGATTCGCCACTCCATCGGGAGGAGGGTCTCGGAGAGGTACTGCCGGGCGGTGGACGCGGGGGCGAAGACGCCCGAGGGCTTCATGTCGATGTTCGATCTCGCGGAACTCGCGTTCGACGTCGTGACGGAGGTCAAGCACAGGCACGTCGACGAGCAGCTCAAGGGGAGGTTCGGGTTCGACACGCTGGACTTCGCGGCGGGGAAATACTCGTCCGGCGGCGCGGCCGTGGAAATCGCGCAGAAGGACGTGGTCGACGCCGCTGACGACATGGTCTCGTGGAGCAAGAAGGGCAAGGACACCAAGGCGGTGTTCGGCAACGCCGGCATCCTGGCGGGCTACTCTCCGGCGGACGGCTTCCAGATGTTCCAGTTCTCGATGTCGCAGGGATTCTGGCGGCCGTGCGCGTCGTTCTTCATCGCGCTCGGGTCCGGGTCGGACTCGGCGGACTTCTCCTTCATGAACTGGGCGAGGGCGCTCGACGTGGACGAGCGGAGGGGCGCGCTCGAGCCGGCCGAGGCTATGCTGGCCGCGGTGACCGCCGTGAACGAAGCCAGGACCAACAACCTCGGCGTCGACGGCTACTTCAAAATCATCCTCATAGACGGGTCGGCGGCCGGATCCGGGGGGGTGTACAGGGAAATCTGCGACCACAGGTCGAGGCTCCTGTCGGAGGCCGCCGCCGCGCACAAGGCCGGCCTCCTCTCCCCCAAGGCGACGTGGGAGGTCTTCGAGGGCGTGCTCTTCGGAGGGATGTCCCTCGACGCGGCGCTCTCGAGGCTCTGGAAGGACACGCCGGCGAGGGGGAAGCTCGACCGTTTCCTCCGGGGGTATTCGCAATAGCGATGGGCGGCTTCGAGTACAACGATCTGGGCGTCAGGGTGTACAACCCGGAAATCAGGCTGACGCGTGAGCTCAACCAGAGGCTCACGGACCGCCTCTCGGGATACTACAACAACCAGAGCCAGAAGCCGGACCAGCTGACTTTCTCCGTGACCGAGCAGAGGTTGGCGACCATATCCACCGGCATCGTCACCGTGTCGGACGTGTTCGACGACGAGCGGAAGGCGGTCCTGTCGAGGGTGTTCGACATACTGAACGCCATCGTCACCACGGCCGAGCTGCCGTCGATTATCACCCACGACTTCGTGGTTTCGGCCGTCTTCTCGCCCGACGTCGCGTTCTGCGACACGGACCCGCTCGGATCGTACGATTACCTGGGCAGGAAATTCCTCAAGGATCTGGACTTCTCCCCCCTCGGCGCTGAGAACCCCTCCACGGGCATCAACTGGGTCTTCCAGAGGCAGGATAAGACCTACACACTCAAGTTCGAGCCCTTCTCCGGCCACCCCGACGAGATTTTCGTGGACATGGTGGTCAACTTCCCCGACGAGCAGGTCTCGGTCCTGGAAATGAAGAGCAGCGCCGAAGGGGAACTCGACTACTTCGAGCGGGACGTCCTCGGATTCCTCAAGGCCAGGTTCGCCGGCGCGTAGCGCGCGTCCTTGGGGGGGGGCGGCCGCCTCAGATTGCGACGGTCTCGAAGTCCTCCGCCAAGCTCAAGCCCTTCTCCTCGAGGAGCTTCCTCTCCGGGCCGTCGGGATTGAGCGCGGGATTCGTGTGGTTCATGTGCGTGTAGCGGATTCTCGTCCGAGCGGATCCGGCTGATCCCAGAATCTCCGCGGAGACCGACATGGGGGGGTGCGGGACCGTCCCGTCGGAGAGGCCGGGTATTTCTCCGGGGGAGAAGAAGGTGCCGTCGACGTAGGCGTAATCGGCGGTGGAGACTGCCGAGGCAATCCGGGCGTCCACGCAATCGGCGTCCGGCATGTAGAAGACGCGGGCCGAGGGCCCCTGCACGAGAAACCCGAACGTCTCGGAGAAATCCTCCCTGTGGGGCACGGCCACCGGCGTGATTTCGACGAATCCCTTCCAAGGCACGTCCGCGGACAGGGATTCAATCCTTATGCGGCCCTCCTCCGCGATTCTCCTGAACGGGTCGTTCCGGCGCAGGAACTCCGCGGCCCTGGGGCCGGCGTACACCGGGACGCCCCTCGTTCCGGCACCTTCCTTTCCCAGGAATCCCAGGCCCCAGTAGTGCCCGAGGTGGATGTGCGTGACGAACACGGAGGCGGACAGGAAAGAGAGCCTGAAGGAGTCCTTGTAGGCGGCCGCGAGCCTCGCGAACTGCCTCGGCAGGTCCGGCGACGGGTCCAGGAGGCACCATGCGCCCGAGGAGGCATCCACCACGGCGGCCGATGCCACGAACCTGGCCCCAATCCCGGTGGCTGCAGCCCGGGCGCAGCGATTGCACAGGCATCCCGCATGCGGGATCCCGCCGTCCTGGGCGGTCCCCAGAATAACGAAATCCACGTTTCGACTCCGGAAAAGAGCTTGTCCGGCCCGCGAAGCGGCTGCAGAAGTCCGGGCAGGCAGGAGTTGTGTATCAAAAAGCGGGGGGAAAGCGTTAATGGAATATCGGGGCGCTACCCGTACAGCCTCGGCCGGCGGGCCGGCCATGCCGGGGCGGCGGGCATAACCCTTTCGGGCTGCGGCAGATATTTCTTGCGCGGCGCTTTTTGCCGCTTAGGATAGCCGGGAATTGTCCAGGCCCCTCCGTTGCGCCTCGGCCGGGCCTCGTCTTGCTGGATTCGCGCACATGGGAATGGTTTTCGGCTCCTTCAGGGCTGAAAAAAAGATTGGCCGGTCCGAAGCGTCCACCTGGTGGACCGCCGTCCACGCCGAGACCGGCCGGAAGGCGGTGGTCAAGTTCCTCAAGTACGATTCCCGTCCCGGCCTCTCGAGGGAGTCCCTCAGGCTCCTGAGGGGCGAAGCCGAGATAGCCAGGTCCCTTGATTTCCCCGGCGTCGTGAAGATTATCGAAGTCGGCGAGACCGACGCCGGGCTGTACATCGCGATGGAGGAGGACAGGGGCGTCCAGCTCGACCGCTTCATGGCCTCGCATCCGGAGCTTTCCCACAGGCAGGCGGCCATAATCGCCCTCGAGACCGCCAAGGCTCTCGCGCACGCGCACGGCAAGGGCGTGGTCCACAAGAACCTCAAGCCCACGAACATCTTCGTCAGGCCGGACGGATCGGTGGCCGTGGCTGATTTCGGAATCGGGCGCATCCTCGACCCCATGGAGGATTCCGGCGGGCTCGTGGACCTGAGCTCCATGCCCCAATACCTCGCGCCGGAGCAGGTCAGCGGCGACCTCGACATGGTGGACCAGAGGACCGACGTCTACTCGCTCGGCGTGGTGCTCTACGAGATGCTCACGAGGAAGCCCGCGTTCGACCCGGACAAGCCCGGGGCGATTCAGTACAAAATCCTGAAGACCTCCCCGCCCGCGCCCCGGTCGGTCGACAGGGGCATCCCGAAGGACATCGAGGCCGTGTGCCTCAAGGGCATGAACATGCAGATGCACAAGCGCTACTGGTCCATGGCCGAGATGGCGATGGACCTCAAGCGCTTCCTGGAGGGCCAGCCCGTCAGCGCCGCCGGCGAGCCCCGCCTCGTCGTGCTGGCCAGGAAACTCATTGGGAACAGGACCAGGCTGCTTGCGATGTCCGCCGCAGCGCTGGTGCTGGCCCTGGCCGGAGCGGTGCTCGCGAGGGGCCTCGCGCGCGGCGCGGGCAGGGCGCAGAAGGCGCAGGACGGTGGCGCAGGGCAGGAGTCGTCCGGGTCTCCGTCCGCGCCGGCGCTGTCCGAGCAGCAGAAGGCCGAGCTGGCCCGCGATCTCGAGGAGGCCGTGAGCGTGGATCCGAGCCGCGACATCATCGACAAGCGCATCGCAGCCCTGAGGAGGATACTCAGGAACCGGCCCGACTACGCCCCCGACATCGCGCACATGGGCTTCTCTCAGGCGTTCGCCGGCAGACTCAGGCAGCGCATGGACACGCTCTCCAAGGCCTCCGCGAAGGACCCGGACCTGAACCTGACGAAATACTTCTGGGGGGTCGTCTACTTCCACTACCTCAAGGCCCCTGAAAGGGCTTTCGCGGAGTGGAAGAGGGTGATTGAGGGGCCCGAAGGGAATCCGGAGACCCATCTGGCCCGGGCGTGGCTGGACTGGCTCCAGAAGAAGGACTGGGCCGCGTCGGTCGAGCACCTGGCTAAGGCCCAGGACCGCGGCGCCGCAGACTGGGAGAGCTCATTCCTGCTGGGATACATGAACCAGACCCTGCCTTCCCCGAAGCACGCGGAGGCGCTCAAGGAGTACAGGCTCGTCATAAACGACACGGCCGGATTCCCGCCCGCCCTCTACCTCAGGGCCATCGTGCTGCTCGATGCGGGGATGAAGGCCGATGCCGAGGAGAGCCTGGAGAAAGCCGTGGCATTCGCGCCGGGGTACCCCGACGCGTGCATCCAGCTCTCCGGGCTGCTGGCCTCGCGAGCCGAGTGGGGCAAGGCCCTGAAGCACCTCGACTCGGCCGTCGACATGATCCCGGACTGCTACGAGGCCCTCGTGCGCAGGGCCGAATGCCTCCTCAGGCTCAAGAATCTCCCCGGGGCGCTGGCCGACTCGGAATCGGCCCTCAAGATACGCCCGGGGTCCGCGGACGCGCTGCTTGCGAGGGCCAGGGTCCACGCCGCCTCGAAGGACCCCGACCAGGCGGACAGGGACTTCACCGCCGCGGTCAAGGCGGCGCCCGGATCGTGGAAGTACCCCTTCGAGTACGCCTTGTTCCTGGAGGGGCTCGGGAGCGCCGACGAGGCCGTGCAGCAGCTGTCGGTGGCCCTGAACTCGAGGCCGGAAATGCTGGAGGCGCTGCGGAGGCGGGCCTTCCTGTATTTCAAGCTGAAGGACTACGAGAATGCCCTCGCCGACTACCAGGCGGTCCTGAGGCTCGACCAGACCTCGGCGGACGCGTACATCGGCGCGGCCTACGTCTACTTCCACGTGCTCAAGAACCCCCGGATGGCCCGGGACTACCTCCTGTCGGGGATTTCCTACTGCCGCCCGGACGACCCGAAGATGGGCGAAATCCGCCGGTTCCTCGACATCGTTTCCGGCAGCGTGGACAAGGGGGAGTAGCAGGGCCGGGGCTACTTGTCCTTCCTGCCCTCCTCCTCCGCGGCCTCGGTCATCTCCACCGTCCGGCTCTTCCTGGCCTCGAACGGGACCACGATCGGGTTGCCGAAGGGGGAGAACTCGGTCTTGCACTTGAGCTCGACGGAGTTGGACGACTTGAGGACCGCGCCCTTCGCAAGGTCGAACACCATTTCGCCGGTGACCGACGAGCTTTCTATGACGAGGTTCTTGAGGATGGTCGGCAGCATCCCCATCGTGGGGTCGTCCTTCTGGGGGAGGTCGAGCCCCGCCGTGGACGTGTCAATCTTGTCGGCTTTCCCGGCAATCGAGACGTAGGCCTTCCCGCCCTCGGCTTTCTCGAACTTGTACTCGACGGAGCAGACGAGGACGCCGAGCGGGTAGAGGTTGTTGCTCATGGTCCCCTTCCACTTGTCCCCGGGCAGTGCCTTGGAGCCGGGGAGCGGGAGGTAGTATTCGGCGAGGGCGTCCTCGAAGCCGCCGTCGCTGAAGAGCGCGAGGCACATCTTGGCCGCGCCCTGCGAAATAGCCTCCTTGGCCTTGAGCCTGGCGAAGAGAGCCTGGGCCGCGGCGGACATCCCCGTGACCTTCGGAGGCTTGCCGGACCCGTCCACGGCGTACTGGAACTTCCGCCCCTTGAGGCCCCAGAGGCCGGCGGCCACCGGGTCGAGCGAGGCCTCCTGCTTCGCCTGCGGCGATTCCGAGTCGAAGTCAATCGACCCCTTCTCGGGAATCGACATGCTGAAGCGGACGATGGTGAGCTTCGCGGCCATCACCGCGGTCTGCGCTTCCTTGCCCTTCACCGACTTCACGCTCTCCTCGAAGGTGCGGTCGACCTTCACAGAGGACTTCACGCCGCCGCCCTGGGGCATGTTGAAGCCGACGAAGGTCTCCATGACCTCGCGCAAGAGGCGCTTGCCGGCCTTGGGGAACTTGTGCGTCAGGTCCGAGGGCTCCGCGGCGATCAGGGCGGAACCGGACAACAGCAGGACGGCAAGGGAAACGACAGGGGCGGATTTCACGTGCGCACCTCCTTGATTCCGGGCCGAAGGGACACCACGGACATTATACGTCTTCGCGGCGCCGGTGTCTGAAGCGAAAAGGGATTGGCGCGAGGCGGCGCCCCGCCGGGCGGGAGGGGAGAGCCCGTGACGGGCGCAGGCAGGGAAGCCCGGAAAGGGGACGGAGCCGGGTTCCCCGGGCCGCGGCCCGGGAAATCCGGCTCCGATCGTGTTCAATCCGCCGCGGCTACTTCTTGCCGAACAGCGCCTCCGCTATGTCCAGCACCTCCTGCTTGTCCTTGAGCCTGCGCGTGATGTTGATTCTCTCCTCGTTCTCCCTGCCGAAGTTCTTGATAATCAGGACCTGAATCGTGGTCGCGCCGGCCAGCACCTGCTGTGTGTTGCCGTAGTAGTTGACCTGAATCATGTACTTGCCCGGCATGGCCTTGCGGACCATGTACTCCTCGGGCCCGTACCCGCGGGTGAAATCGCAGGACATGCGGCCGCCGATTGTCGTGTTCCGGTTCGAGTAGAAGCACTTCTCGCCGGACGGCTCGATAATCCAGAGGTCCATGTCGCAGTTGTCGGCGTCCCAGTTGAGAATCACCCTCAAATCCACCTCAATCAGCGCGAGGAACCTCTTGTCCACGTCGAAGTCCTTCTCGCCCTTCTTCACCGCCTCGGAGAGGATTTCGTTCATCTCAACCAGTGCGATGAGGTCGACTTCCGGGAACCGGTCGTCCCACACGCCGGTGACCACCCTGTAGAGCATGTCCACGGCTTCCCTGTTCTTGCCGGCCTTGGCGAGCACGAGGCCCAGGTCCCTGTACGACTGCGGCTCCTCGGGCCTCATCTTGAGGACCTTGCGGAAGACTTCCGCCGCGAGGCCGAACTCGCCCATCTGGTCGAGCCTGTGCCCGAGAATCCTGAGGAGCTGGTGGTTGTCGAGCTCCATCTCGGCGATGTTGGTCAGGATTCTGAGCGCCTTCGCCTTGTCGCCGAGATCCAGGAAGAAGTCGGCAACGTCGAGGAAGAAGGCGGAGCTCTGGGCGTAGGCGGTCCTCTGCTTCATGTATGCGCCGTAGGCCTCGTCCTTGGAGGCCTTCCTGATTTCCGCGAGGTACGGGGTCGCCGGGTCCCACTTCTTGAGGGTAATCCCGCCCTCGGCGGGCGAGCCGCCTTCCCCCTTCGACTTCTCCTGGGCCGCGTCCTCGGCCCCTCCCCTATCGGAGCCGGGCGCGCCGGCAGCCCGGGGCGCGGGGGACGGCGTGGGCGTCGGAGTGGGCGACGGGGCCCCTGGCCTGGGCCTGGAATCGCCCGGGGCGCTCTCCTCCTCGGCTCCTGCGCCGCCCTCTGCGTCCTTCTTCTCCTTGTCCTCGAGCCTCAGGTTTTCGGGGTATTTGAACTCCTTGCCCCACCATTCCTTGAGCGCAGCCCATCTCGCGAGCACTTCGGTTATCCTCGCTTCCCTGGTCTTGGTCTCCGCTGCCTTGCGGCTCTCGACCTGCTTCCAGAACGCCTCCTGCATGTCCTCGGGCGGGACGATGTCGTGCCGGACGTAGTCTTCCAGGGCGTCGAGGACGATGAGCGAGGTCTCCGGGGTCACGACCCTGAACTTCCTGCCCAGGGCGAGAATCTTCGCGGCGTTCTCCTCGTGGAACACGGACAGGGCCGAGATTTCGCGCTTCGCCCACGCCCTGCGGACCGACTGGGACGGGTCCTTCCGGGCGAGGTCGGAGAATTTCATCTTCACGGTCTTCTCGACCTTGGCGCCGAGGCCGTAGTTCAGGGCGAGTTCGGCGCCGGGCTTGAGCACCCTGCCGCACATCGCGAACCTGCCGGACACGCGCACGGGGAGGCGCGGGTGCACGTCGGCGAAGGATCCTTCCTCGAAATCGGCGCACAGGAAGCGGAACGCGTCCGTGGAAAGCCTGCGGAGGACGTCGGCCTTGCCTGCCGCGGCCAGGTTGAAGTATTCCCCTGCGGACTGCTCCGCGAGGAGCTCGAGGTACGGGTGGTTCGCCGAGGGGCTCGAGGAGAACACCCTGACCGGCTTGCCGGCGTTCCGGACCTCGCGGCCCCCGACGTTGGAGTTTCCGTCCGTGAAGAGGAGGTATTCCTCGGCGTCGAGCTTCAAGGCCGCGAGGTCGAGGCATCCGAGGCTCGTGCCGCCGTCGGCCGGGAGCGAGCGGATTCTCTCGATGAGTTTCGCTGCGGCGCCCTCGCCGCCGAACGTCTCCGGCGCCTCGGCCGAGTTCCTGAATGCAACGAGGGTCAGCTTCGCGCCGGGCATCCTGGCGAGGTAGTCGGCCAGGACCTCCAGTTCGAGCGCGATGTTGCGCGATGCCGAGGAGCCCGACGCGTCCCACAGCACGGCCGCGCTCGCAGGCATCGCCCGGTCCCTGGAGGCAATCTCGGGCCTGTGCACGAGGTAGAAGTAGGTGTCCTTGCCGTCCTCGTCCAGGTAAATCTCGCAGTCGGACTGCGGGGCGGGCAGGCTCACGGCGAGCTCCCCGTCAATCGTCATGTCGTCGAAGTGGGTGCGCGCCACCTGGTTGCCTTCCTCGACCTTGAACCCGATTTCCTTGAACGGGCTCGACTTGATTTCCGGGGCGGACGAGGCCGCGACGGTCACCTCGATTGAGAAGCTCCCGATTGGCTGCTTGTACTGCAGCGGAAGCCTGTAGACCATGCCGGAAGCCCCGGCAGGCAGCTCCTCCTCGTAGGCCACCACGATGCGCTTCGTGCCTTTGGCCGGGATCGGGTAGATCCTGGCCTTGAAGCTGTTCCCCGAGACCCACTCGAGCAGGCCCGGGTCGATGTTCCTGCGCACGGTCTCCTCGAAGACCTGGCGGCCCTTGTCCTTCTCCACGATTACGCCTTCCCGGAGCTTGCCGTTGACGTCCATGGCGAACCTGGAGACGAGCGACCCCTGGGGCAGGGGGAACACGAGCTGGCCCTCGAGGACGCGGTCGAGGTCGTTCTGGAACGTCATGTCCATGGTCGTGACCGCCATGTTGGAGACGATGCGGGTCTCCACCTTCATGTCGGCGATTTTCACGGGGTCGTAGGTGCCCTTCTTCGCGTCCCTGACGATGAGGGCCGGGCTGAGCACGTCGCCGGCGGCAGGGAGTGCGAATCCCAGGACGACGAATGCGATCGCGATGGTCTTATTCACGGCCAAATCTCCAAAAAAGGCGGAATGATCCGGGCCGATTAAACTGACGCGGGTACGCGCCGCAAAGTTCCCGGGCCCTGCGGCTCGGGAGGGGATTGCAGGCGGCCCGAGGCGGGCGCCCGGACCCGGCCTGGCGGCCGTGCGGGGCGCCTTCGGTGCGGTTCGAAGGCCGGAAGCGGTTCCCGGCAAGCGGTCCGGGAACGGACGGAACGCGGGCAGGGGACGCATGGGGTTTCACGCCGGCCTCCGTACGCCGGGTCAGGCGGCTGCGGGGGGATTGGTCTGCCGGGCAAGCGCTTCAATTATGGAGGTGCTTGCTGCAGATGTTCTTTTTCTTCCTGCGCTGATTTGCGAGTATCCTGCGGCCTCCCCTGGTCTTCATGCGGCGGCGGAACCCGGTCATCTTCCTGCCCTTCTTGGCGCTGTGTCTGATGTTGGTCTTCATAATCTGCTGTCGCCGAGGCCGTCGGACGTCAACGGCTCCTGGCCGTGTGCCTTTCCAAATCTTTCTTGTAGAAATCGATTGATATGTCTATGGATTTCAGCTGGCCTTCGCGGATGCTGAAAATCACGTCGTCAATCGAGAGCTCGGTGCCCTTGTAGTATTTGCTGCCCTCTTCCTTCTGCTTCTCGGCCCTCTCGAGCCTGAGCAGGGCTTCCCTCTTCCTTCCTTCAAGGGACCTAATCCTCGAGATGATGTCGGGACAAACCAGCATTCTAGTGTTGTTCTTCACCCGTCACCTCCTCACACCACGCCCGATACAGTTGATACGGCAATGATATAAGATTGCCTGTGGATTTCAATATCTTTCTGAGGGGGCGGCGAAATTCGTGATACGTGCGGTTCAGGCCGTGTGCCCGGGGGGAACTCCGCCATTTTGACACGGCGCAGCCCGGGCATGATTTCGGGCGGGGGCGCCGCGGGCGACCCATTTCGCGCCGCAACTCCATGGGAAGGAATGCTATGCGGGCCCGGCCCCGCGCAGGAGCATTTATCCTCTAGGCAGGGCATGGGCTTTGCAATCTGTATGGCAGGTTGTTCCAGGCCTGTTTTTTGCAAAGGGGCCACATGAACGCGGATCGCATGACTCTGAAGACGCGCGAGGCTTTCCAGCACGCGATGGACCTCGCGTCCGGGCTCAACAACCAGACGATTGAGCCGGAGCACCTTCTTCTCGCGCTTCTCGACGCTCAGGACGGCCTGGCCGCGGCGATACTGGCCAAGGTGCCGATCGAGACCGAGCCCGTGAGATCGGAGCTCAAGAGGGAGATGCAGAAATTCCCCAAATCCTCGGGCGGCGAAACCTACGCCTCTCCCGCCCTGAACAAGGTCCTCGACAGGGCCATGAAGGAGATGTCCGACCTCAAGGACGAATACCTGGGCGCTGAGCACGTCCTCCTGGCTATCCTCGAGATCCCGTCCCCGGCCCAGAGCCTCCTCAAGTCCAGGGGGCTCACGCGCGACCTCGTGCTCTCCGCCCTGCGCGGCATCCGCGGCTCCTCCGGCGTGCACGACCCGAACGCGGAAGACAAGTACATGCCCCTCAAGAGATACACCATCGACATGACCGACCTCGCGAGGCAGGGGAAGCTCGATCCGGTCATAGGGCGGGACGTGGAGATCCGCCGGATCATGCAGGTGCTGAGCCGCAGGACCAAGAACAATCCGGTGCTCATCGGCGAGCCGGGCGTGGGCAAGACCGCGATTGCCGAAGGCCTCGCAAGGCGGATTGTCGAGGGGGACGTGCCCGAGGGGCTGAAGGACAGGCGCGTGCTCGCGCTCGACATGGGATCGCTCGTCGCCGGGACCAAGTACCGCGGCGAGTTCGAGGACCGCCTCAAGGCCATAATCAAGGCGGTCAAGGAGGAGGAAGGCCGCGTCATAATGTTCATCGACGAGCTCCACACGATGGTGGGCGCAGGCAACGCGCAGGGCGGGCAGGACGCGGCGAACATGCTGAAGCCCGCGCTCGCGCGCGGCGAGCTCAGATGCATCGGCGCGACCACCCTGGACGAGTACAGGAAGTACGTCGAGAAGGACAAGGCCCTCGAGCGGAGGTTCCAGACCGTCATGATAAAGGAGCCGTCCGTGGAGGACGCCGTGGCAATCCTGAGGGGGCTCAAGGAGCGGTACGAGGTCCACCACGGCGTGCGCATCACCGACGGCGCCCTCGTCTCCGCCGCCGTCCTGTCCGCGAGATACATCACCGACAGGTTCCTGCCGGACAAGGCAATCGACCTGGTCGACGAGGCGGCTTCCAAGATAAGGATAGAGATGGACTCCATGCCCGCGGAAATCGACGAGGTCGAGCGCAGGATGACCCAGCTGAAAATCGAGGAACAGGGGCTCAAGAAGGACAAGTCCCCCCATTCCTCCGGGAAAATCGCGGCCCTGCGCGACGAGCTGGCCAAGCTCGGGGGGCGTTCGGACGTCATGAAGGCCAGGTGGAAGGCCGAGAAGGAGGCCATCAGGCGGATCAACGCCGCGAAGGAGAGAATCGAGGCGCTCAAGGCCGACGCGGACCGGCTCCTGAGGCAGGGCAGCCTGGACAAGGTGGCGGTCATCAAGTACCAGGACCTCCCCGCGGCGGAGGCGGGCCTCAAGGCGGAGTCCGAGGCGCTCGCGGCGCTCCAGAAGGACGGCGTCCTCCTCAAGGAGGAGGTCGGCGAGGAGGAGATCGCCGAAATCGTGTCCCGCTGGACCGGGATTCCGGTCGCCAGGATGATGGAGAGCGAGCGGGACAAGCTCATGAGGATGGAGGAGAGGCTCCGCACCAGGGTCGTCGGCCAGGACAGGGCCCTCGGCGCGGTGTCCGACGCCGTGCGCAGGGGCAGGTCGGGCCTGCAGGACCCTGACAGGCCGCTCGGCACGTTCATATTCCTGGGCCCCACGGGCGTGGGGAAGACCGAGCTCGCGCGCGCTCTGGCGAATTTCCTGTTCGACTCCGAGAAGGCGCTCGTGCGCCTCGACATGTCCGAGTACATGGAGAAGCACACCGTGTCAAGGCTCATCGGCGCTCCGCCGGGCTACGTCGGCTACGAGGAGGGGGGGCAGCTCACCGAGGCGGTCCGCAGGAACCCGTTCTCCGTGGTGCTCTTCGACGAGATAGAGAAGGCCCACCCCGAGGTCTTGAACGTCCTTCTCCAGCTCATGGACGACGGCAGGCTCACGGACGGCCAGGGCAGGGTCGTGGATTTCAAGAACACGGTCGTCATCATGACCTCGAACATCGGGTCGAGGCACACCGCGCAGTCCGAGGGCTCGGAGGACGAGGTCCTCGCCGCGCTGAAGGGCCACTTCAGGCCGGAATTCCTGAACCGGGTTGACGACATCATCGTCTTCAATCCGCTCGGGTTCGGGGAAATCTCCGGCATAGTGCGCATACAGATCTCGAGGCTCGGGAAGATTCTCCAGTCCCAGGGCATGGCGCTCGAGATTACAGACGGCGCGATGGAGGCCCTGGCGAAGGAGGGCTTCGACCCTGTCTACGGCGCGAGGCCGCTCAAGAGAGTCGTGCGCAAGAGGCTGCAGGACGAAATCGCCAGGCTGATTATCGAGAAATCCCTCGCCGACGGGGACACGGTGAAAGTGGACTTCGCGGACGGCAGGTTCACCTTCGCGAGGGCGGATTCCCCTGCTGCGCCTCCGGAGGGGCGGAAGACCAGGCGCTGAGGAAGGCCGCGAGCCGATGCCGGCTGCCCGCGGGCCCGGACTGCCCTGAAATTCGTTTGAAAATCCCGGGATTGTCATTGTGTTTGCTGGAGCTACGCAGGGCGAAAAAACTCGGTCCGGCCAGGCCAAACGAGTTTTTTCGGGATGAGGCAATCCCGTCCTTGATGAGATTGCTTCGTCGCGCTGCGCGCTCATTCTAAGGAAACAAATCCCCTCAGGCTCTTGTTTCCTTAATCCAGTTCCCCGCGGCGGATGTAGCCGCCCCACTCTGATGGGGCGAGGATCACGGCACTGAGTGCCGTGGCTACATCTGAATCTGCCGTCTCGCTGTGCGTGCGATATTCATCTCTCTTGTTGCGAGCGCCCGCCGGCCCCGCGGGTGGGCGCTCGCGATGACATGCGGGACGCGCCACGCGCTACTCGCTACCCGCTACTCGGGACGGCCCACGCCCTACGCCCCCACGGCCAATCGGTGTTTTACAGAAAGCCCCCGCGGGCTCACGCCCGCGGCTCTGATGACGTCCATTCACCCGAACCCCACGCCCTACGCCCCCACGTCCCTACGCACTACGGCCCTGCGACTCGCATCAGCGTCTTGCTCCGGGACGAGCGGATCTCACCTGAACTTCGCGTGGTAATCCTGGAGGGCCTTGACGCCGAGGGGCGACTTGCGGAGCGCCATGATGCCCTCGACCGCGGCCTCGGCGCCGGAGACGGTGGTTATGCACGGCACGCGCCAGGCCACGGCGTGCTGCCTGATCTTGAACCCGTCGGTCCTGCGCCCCTTCCGGCCGGGCGTGTTGATGATGAGCTGGATCCTGCCGTCCTTTATGTAGTTCAGGACGTTCGGCTCGCCCTCGTGGATTTTCTTGAGGCTCGTGACGGGCACGCCGGCCTTGGAGATTTCCGCCGCCGTGCCCGCCGACGCGAAGATGTCGAACCCGAGCTGGTAGAGCTTCTTGCCGAGCGGAACGACCGCCTTCTTGTCGCTGTCGTCCGCGCTCAGGAAGATGTTGCCCTTGAGCGGCAGCTCCTCGGAGGCGGCGAGCTGGGCCTTTGCCAGGGCAGCGCCGAAGGTCTCGTCAATCCCCATCACCTCGCCCGTGGACTTCATCTCCGGCCCCAGGATCGTGTCCGCACCCGGGAACCTGCTGAACGGGAACACGGACTTCTTGACCGCCACGTGCGGGATTTCGACCTCGTCCTCGAAGCCCTGCTCGGGCAGGCTCCTGCCCAGCATGGCGCGCACCGCGATTTTGACGAGCGG
>JBFZBV010000277.1:0-3338 GCA_041308285.1 Planctomycetota bacterium
CCCTCCCGGACCGTACGTCATGGACATAACTTTCCCGTTCCGCGACTAGCGACGGGATGGATTCGGTCTTCTCTGCAGGGCCCTGGAATATCCGGGGCCCTGTTCGTTTCGAGGTCGAATCATGGCGGGAACCGCAGGCGGATGCCGGGATGAGCTTTCCGCGGCGAGTTTCTTCGGCGACGCCGGGGCGTTCGGAGGGCTCTTCGCGGGTGGAGAGCCGGTGTGGGGGGCGTTGGACCGGCTCAAGGCGCATATAAGGGAGGTTTCCAAGCCGAATTCGCGCGGAATCCGGCTCATGGGCGGGCCTGGCCAGCCCATGATGGGCAACACAATCGTGCTGGTCCGGGGCGAGGTCCTCGACGGGGGGTTCGAGGTCGACTCCTGGGATGCCGCGAAGGGAGGACTGCGCGTGACGGTCGGCGGCCGACTTCTCGAGGGCGCGGCGGTCGTGTGCGCTGGCGCCGTGCTGTGGGACGATGAAATCGAAATCGGGCCCGGATCCCTCGTGGAGCCGGGGGCGTTCATCAGGGGGCCCGCCGTCTTAGGCGCCTGCACCGAGGTGAGGCAGGCCGCCTACATAAGAGGGGAGGTCCTGATTGGATCGGGGTGCGTCGTCGGCCACGCCACGGAGGTGAAGTCGTCGATCTTCCTGGACGGCGCCAAGGCGGGGCACTTCGCCTACGTCGGCGATTCGATTCTGGGCAGGGACGTGAACCTGGGCGCCGGCACGAAACTCGCCAACCTGAAGATCATCCCGGGCAACGTCGAGATTCCCCTGCCCGACGGCCGGGTGGACACAGGCCGCAGGAAGTTCGGGGCGGTCCTGGGCGACGAATCAGAGACCGGCTGCAATTCCGTGACCTCACCGGGCGTGCTCCTCGGAAAGAGGTGCCGCGTCTTCCCCAACGCCAATGTCGCGCCGGGCTTCTATCCCGGCGGATCGGTCGTCAGGAACCGCCGCTGACGGGCCGTGCGGCCTGCACCGCCTGCCGCATGCCGCCCGGTGCGCAGTTTGATGCTCCCCGGATTTCCCGCGAAATCCGCACCGGCTTCGAATCTTGAAAAAAAACGGCGGTTTCGTATAATATGTGCATTGCCGAATCCTGCAAAAAGCAGGAGCGGGGGACCCAAATCACGGGGCGTATCGCCGCAAGGCGTAGGGCAATCTCTTCCGCCCGAGCCCGTCAGCTAACCTCGCAGGCGTGGAAGAGGAACCTCCTGGACGGCCCGGAGGCTCCTCGGGGCTTTCAGGAGGTGACCTGTGGATACAGGCGCGCCGGGCGTTTCCCATTCCCAACCGGATCCGACTCCCCGTCGCTGGAATGAGCGCACCCTGGCCTTCCTGCGCGTTCTCGCGGGACTTCGGCCGCCGCGACTGGTCGTACTCGGGTATTTCTCCTATGTCGCCCTCGGCTGGATTGCGCTCAGCCTCCCGTTCGCGCAGAAGGGCGGGGGAGTCGCGGCGCTCGACAACCTCTTCATGTCGGCGTCAGCCGTTTCCACGACCGGCCTCACGACCGTGAGCGTGGCGGATTGCTACACGGGATTCGGGCAGGCGATTCTCCTGCTCCTCATCCAGCTCGGGGGGATCGGGTACATGACCCTGGGCTCTTTCCTGATCCTCGCCCGCAAGGGGGAGCTCTCCCGGACCCGGCAGGCCATCGGCCACATGGTGTTCAGCCTCCCGGAGTCGTTCAGGCTGGACAAATTCGTGATGAGCGTCATCCGGTACACGATCGTGATAGAGGCTTTCGGAGCGGCAGCCCTCTACTTCGCGTTTAAAAACGCGGGCGCGGAAGCGCCCCTTTGGAAGGCCGTGTTCCACAGCGTATCGGCGTTCTGCACGGCGGGATTCGGCCTCTACAACGACAGCTTCGAGTCCTTTGCAGGCGATTTCTGGGTCAACGCCGTCCTGTCGGCCCTGGCCCTGCTCGGCGCGATTGGATTCATCGTCATGATTGACGCAGCCCGCGTCCTGGCTGGAAAGGCCGACCGCGTCACGCTGACGACGAAGATTATCCTCTGGGGCACGTTCGGGACAGCAGTCGCAGGCACTCTTCTGCTCTTCTTCGGCGAGCCGGCTATTCGAGCCATGTCGCCCGAGAAGGGGCTGCTTGCGGCTTTCTTCCAGTGCATAACGGCCCATACCACGGTGGGATTCAATACAATCGGTCTGGCGGAGATCTCGAAAGGATCGGTCCTGCTTCTCATCGTTCTCATGATTGTCGGGTCGTCGCCGTCGGGAACTGGCGGCGGCCTGAAGATCACGACGGCGACCGCAATCTTCGGGGTGATGCGAAGCGCCGCCCGCGGCGATACGGAGGTGCGTTTCTGGGGGAGGGTGATTCCGCTCGAGCGCGTCTGGACCGCGGTAGCAGGACTGGGGTTCTACGTGACCGCATTGATTATTGGGGCGTATCTTCTGGAGATGACGGAATCCGCTCCTTTCGAGAAGGTTTTCCTGGAGGTCGCTTCCGCGCTCGGAACCGTGGGATTGAGCATGGGGATCACGTCGTCGCTCAGCGTGCTCGGAAAACTCCTCATCGTCCTCATGATGTTCTGCGGACGAGTCGGTCCCCTTACGATTGGAATGGCCCTCGCAGGCAAGCCGTCCGCGGAAGACAAGCAGGGAGCCGCGGACCTCGCGGTATGACGGCGGACGGCGGTCTAACCGGGTCCGAATCAGGCCCCCCCTGCCGCGGCGCGGGCCGCCTTGGCGCCGGCCATGCGCGCCTTGCGCAGAATCCCGCGGGCCTTGCGCGCGTCCCCCCTGTCTCCGAGGCCGGGCCCCAGGACCGTGTCCGTGATTTCCGCGCCGACGTACTTCAGCGCGCTCGAGAGCATCCCCACCGCGTGCTTCGCCGCGGCAGGATTGGAATCCCCGAGCGGCACGACCAGGACCACCTTCTTGCCCTTGAACGGGAACTTGCGGATCGCGCCGAACCAGCGGTCCACGAAGGCCTTGAACTGGGCGGTCGGCCCCCACCAGTACACGGGCGTCCCAAGGACCCACACCCTGCTCTGCTCCATGGGCTCGAGGAGATCCGCCATCCCGTCGTCCTGTGCGCATTTCCCCGACGGCACGCAGGAGAAGCATGCGCGGCAGGGGCCGATTGCCAGGTCCGCGAGCCGCTTCCTGGCGGTCTTCGCGCCCGCCTCGGCGGCTCCGCGGAGAACCTCGGCCACGAGAACGTCCGTGTTGCCCCCTCGCCGCGGGCTCCCCACTATCCCCAGAGCCTTCACGGCTGATTTGCTCTTCGACCGTACCGCCATAAGACACGCCCTCTCAATAGAAGTGGCCGCGTTTCGGCGTCGGCGTAAATCCCGCGCGGGATGCC
>JBFZBV010000278.1:0-3935 GCA_041308285.1 Planctomycetota bacterium
TAGAAGGCCATGGGGAGTATGATGCCGAAGACCGGAAGGCCGCCGCATTTCTTCTGCAGGATGGACTGGTCCGCGCCCCGGCCGGTCGCGGCGCCCCTCTGCACCGGGATTTCCCCCGCCGCGGCAATCTCAATCAGGCTGCGGAGCATGCCCTGCGAGACCTCGGGCCCGTCGTGGAGAATCGGCCCCTTGCCCAGCATCGGCCTCCTGTCGGGTTCCGGAAGGGAGTAGACCTCCCCGCCGCAGATGTCCACGTTGATGATTGCCCCGGGCTTGGTGTCGAAGTTCACGGAGTCCGCGCCGTGCCCCCCGATTTCCTCCTGGACCGTGCCTATGAAGAGAGGCCTGTGCTTGCGCCGGCCGGCCGAGAGCTGCAGGGCTCTGAGGATTGCGGCGACGCCCGACCGGTCGTCGAAGGCCTTGGCGCAATACACGTCGCCCCCCAGCTTGTGGAAGGCCGGGTCGTACGTGACGGGGTTTCCGGGGACGACGCCGAGCTCCTCTGCCGCGGCTTTGCCGACCACGCCGAGGTCGAGTCTGACGATGTCGGGTTTGAGGCCGGCGTAGTCCGCCGGCTTGGTGGTCTGCTGGCCTGCGTACACGAAGGCCGTCCTGGGGCCGGCGGACGTCCACACCTGCACGGTTTCGGAGGCGAGTGTCCTGAGGTCCATGAATTCGTGGCCGATGACGGAGAGCCTCCCGTCGTCCTCGATCCTCTTGACCTTCATGCCGACCTCGTCGATGTGCGCCGTGAGCACGACGGGCGGGCCGGAGGGGCCGCGGCAGGATATCCAGGTGTTGCCCGAATAGTCCATGCGCCTTTCCTCGGCGTCTATCCCGTCGTATTTCATGAGGAACCCGGCGACCGCGTCCTCGCGGCCGGGGATTCCGGGCAGCTTCGTCAGGGACTCGAGCAGATTGACAATCTTGTCCATGAGGCGTCTCCAAAGCATGGCGTTCGGGAACAGGCCGCGCCGACGGGATGGAAGCCGGTTCCCTTTGGCTGTATGAGAGCATGAACCCGGGCGGTTTGCAAGCCGTGATGCAATGCCTGACACATCGGGCCTCGTGCTGCGTTATACAAGGGTGGCCCCCCGATTCCCGGTATCCGGCTTGTAACATTGCCTGCTGCGCACGAAAAACAATGAAAACTTTTTCCCGTTGAAATCGTCTATTACTGGGAACCGGAACTCAGCCATTTTTGCCGGATGGGATTTGGGCTCCGTGTACTTTTTTGTACAAAATGGTGGCTGGTAATAGGACGTTTTATCTGCCGGATGCAGGCAGACACAGGTTTGAAACTGCCTTGACGGTAATATTACAGCCCTATCCCTTTGGCGGATTAGTAGTTAGGACTTTACATCCCGTCCCCCCCTCAATTGACCGTAGTCGAGGCGCGAATTCGGCCCCCGGAGGTATGGGTTTTGCTCTGACCTCCTGCAGAACAACGGCGATTTTGGGAAAGGACTAGAGATGGAAATATCCTTCATAGTGGGGAAAAAGCTCGTCGACCAGGACCATGACGGGCATCAGACGCCGGATTTGGATTCTTTCGCCATGGACGAGGAAATAGACCTCGAATCCGAGGATTTGCAGGCCGATCTCGACCTGGACGTCGAATCCGTTGACCTGCTTTCCCAGGCGGGCAGGAGGACCAACGGCACGTCCCGGGTCCAGACGGATCCCATGAGCGTGTATCTCGCGGAAATCGGGAGGATCCCCCTCATCGATCGCGAACGGGAGGCCCTGCTTTCCAGGAAAATCCTGATATCCAGGAACGCTTTCTTCAGGGCCGTGCTCTCCTCGCAGTACACGGCCGGAAGAATCGCCGCCAGGATCGAGGCCATACTGACGGGCAGGGAACTGTTCGAGTCCCTCTTCCTCTCGAGGCACACCGAGAAGATTTTCCGGGCCGATACGCTGAGCAGCGCAAGGGAGAATCTCAAGGCTGTGAAGGCCCTCCTGGACTCGGTGACGAAGCTCAAGACCAGGCGGCTCACGACCCGGCGCGGGATGCTGAGGCGGAGGATGGCCTCCAACGTCCGCATGTTCCGCGCAGGCGCCCTGCTCGCGGACCTCGGCCTCAGGACCGAGACCGTGACGGCGGAGTTCGAGAGGCTGTCCGGCATAGCCGGGGTCCTCGCCGGAATCGGGAAGAAGGGCGGGACCGCCGCGACCAGGGACGGGAGGAAGGCGCTCGAACTGCCCGGCACGAAGTGCGAAATCGAGGCCCTGCTCGGCGAAACGCGCAGTCACTTCGAAAAGCGCGTCTCGACCGCGCGCCGCAGGCTCGCGCTCCTCGACAACGCCAAGGAGGAGTTCGTGAGGTCCAACCTCAGGCTCGTCGTGTCCATCGCCAGGAAGTACGAGAAGAGGGGCATGGCGCTCGCCGACCTCATACAGGAGGGGAACACCGGCCTCATGGCCGCGATAGACAAGTTCGACTACACCAGGGGCTTCAAGTTCTCCACCTTCGCGACCTGGTGGATTAGGCAGGCCATCCTCAGGGCCATCGCGGACCAGGCGAAAACCGTGAGGGTGCCGATACATATCATCGAGAACATCGGCAAGCTCAAGAAAGCCATCAAGGACATATCCTACAAGACCGGCCGGAAGCCCGACATCTCATCCCTGGCACGGCACATGGGGGCCACCGAAGACGAGGTGAACGGGATATTCAAGGTCATCCGCCAGAGCCGGGCCCCGGTCTCGCTGTCCAGGCCGGTCGGCGACGGCGACGGGTGCAGGCTCGGCGACTTCCTCGAGGACATGAACTCCGACGGGCCGGTGCGCAGCACCTCCCTCTACCTCCTCAGGGAGAAGCTGCTGAAGCTCCTGAGCGTGCTCCCGGAAAGGGAAAGGGACATCCTCCTGCTCAGGTACGGCTTCGGATCGGGCAACTCCCTCACCCTGGACGAAATCGCATCCAGGTTCAGGCTGTCCAGGGAAAGGGTGCGCCAAATCGAGGCGAAGGCCCTTGAACGGCTGAGGGTGCCGGAGAAGGTCAAGGAACTCGAAGCCTACTAGAGGCAAGACGCGGGGCCGAACCCCAGGGGGTCAGACCTTGATTATTGAGTTAAACTCCGGCGCCTCGTCGTGCGCCCCGCGTAGCGCGTGGCGCGTACCGCGCACAGCATGTGTCATCGCGAGCGCCCAACCGCGGAACTGGCGGGCTCCCGCAAAGCGAGACGTCGGATTCAGATGTAGCCACGGCACTCAGTGCCGTGATCCTCGCCCCAGCGGAGTGGGGCGGCTACATCCGCGGGAGCGTCTATGTAGCCACGGCACTCAGTGCCGTGATCCTGGCGACAGAGCGCCCCAACCCGCCTTCGTCCTGAGAGGCGTGACGGAGTGAAACCCGCCCCTTCTTCGTCTGACGCACGATTTCAACGACGGAGCGGAGCCCGCTCCGCCTTCGCAGACTTGAATTCACGAAGCGGAGCGTAGCACGCCGAAGCCTCATCTGGCATATCCAGGCGTAGGCGTGGCGGGCTTTGCTCCGCCCACGGACCGGCCGCCAGGCGAAGGCGGGCGGGCTTTGCTCCGTCCTCGCGTGAACCCTGTAGTCGCATAAAGAATGTGCTGATTACTGAAACGCGCAGAGAACATCCATCCGGAAATGCCCAAGAGAGCACATGTCGACAACGACGCCAACTTCACTGAACGTGAAGTATGGGGAAAGGGGCGAAAACACTCCTTTCTGCATATCCACCACCCGCTCGCCGCAGCCACGACGGCGGCTCGCTAGAGACCACAGAGTCCACGGAGAAGGGCCTCGAATTCGACCACTGCTTACCGGAGATAGAGGGGGTGAAGGGGCCGGAAGAACTGATGCACCCTTCCCTCCCGTTCTTCCGCGCCCCTTCGCCCCCTCCAGCAAGGCCGCTTCGCGGCCCGGGGCGCTGCGCCCTTCGACAGGCTCAGGGCAGATCGGA
>JBFZBV010000279.1:0-4612 GCA_041308285.1 Planctomycetota bacterium
ATGAACGTCTCCGCCATACCCGTGGGCGCAAGAGTCAGGATTGGCGGGGAAGTGGTCCTGGAAGTCACCCAAATCGGCAAGAAATGCCACGCGGACTGCGAAATCGCCCGGCAGGTCGGGATGTGCGTCATGCCGAAAAAGGGCATCTTCGCCAAGGTGATTTCCGGCGGAGTCGTGAGGCCCGGCGACAGCGCCGAGGTCCTGCCCTCGTGAAGAACGACTCCGCGTCCGGTAATCCTCTGCCATGATCCTACGGCAATCCGTGCAGTGATTGGGGACGTATCCCGGGAGGACGAGCCTCCAGGCGCGATTGTTCCGGAACATCCCGGGAGGGCGAGCCTCCAGGCGAGCCACTTCTAAACGTGCACGAGTGGCTCAGCAGAGCTTCGCCCTCCCATGCACACTCCAGAACGTGCACGAGTGGCTCAGCAGAGCTTCGCCCTCCCATGCACACTCCAGAATGCGCACGAGTGGCTCAGCAGAGCTTCGCCCTCCCATGCTGCCGGTGCGCTGGCGGAGCAGAGCCCGCCGAGCAGCATTCAGTGCATCAAGGCGAAGGCGGATTGCCGTTCCCGCGTCCGCGCGCCTTCTCATGCGGAGCACCGTCCATGCGCATGCGCATTCCTTGGCCGATCCCAGCGCTATGGCGTAGAACTTGCGCCTGTCCGCCGAACCCCTCGGCTTGCCGGATCCTTCGGCGACGTTGAGCATGATTGATTCCGAAGCCCTGTCCAGGTGGTCCTTTGCAGAGGACGTTGCATTCAGCCCGAGAGCAGAGCGAGGGAACGGCACGTGCAGAGCCTGTGCCGTACTCGTCCACGAACACGTTCCCCTTCCCGTTCACGTCCCCGTACACGTCCACGTGCACGTTCACGAACGGCGGGTCCGCCGAATCCGCATCGAATTCCTGTCTGCAGGCTGGAGGTGTCCATCGTTGTTTCCCGGCAGTCTGGATTCATGGAAACTGCAGCCGGACTTCGATGGGGACCGATAAACAGCGACTGGATACGAACGCCTGAAAAGAGTCGATGATTGAACCGAAGGTTTGCCGTGCTCTTCTCGATGTCACGCGCGGTCAGGAGAATCAGGACACAGGGCAAGTGCTCCTACTTGAAGTCCTCGGCCGCTGCGGGCCGGAACAGGAACCGCACGCGGCCGCCCTGGACGGCCCCGGAACCCTCGAGAATCCGGGGCGGAGCGAAGCCCGCCTCGAGATAGTGCAGGCACCCGCCGCAAAGGGCAATCCAGGCGGGCGAGTCCAGGGGCAGTATCCGGTCGAGCCTAATCGACCTCCAGAGGAGCAGGTAATCATGCCCGGATTCGTCGCGCCTCTCGAGCAGCGCTCCGCCGGATCCGCCGCACGGGCCGACGTCGTACGGGTCTGCCCACGCATGCCTGTCGCCGGGGTCCTCGTGCCCGAGGAGGCGGAAGGTCATCCTGACCGAGTCCGGGCCCACGACGATTTCCTCCCCTTCGGCCAGGATCCGGGGCTTGTTCTTCTCGAGTGCCGTGCCGGCCACGGAGATTCCCGGGCTTTCGGCCCTGTCGGTGACGCTCACCGATCCCGGAGACACGTCGAACCAGCCGTGGAACCTGCTTATCAGGCTGTTCCTGCGGAAGTTCTCCGCGTCCAGTGCTTCGCTCCTGCAGGGCAGGGCCCGGAGAACGAGGTCCATGGCCTTGGGCCGGCCATCGCGATCGATTTCGCCCCTCCTGCCGAAGAGGATTTTCCTGCCGGTGAACACGAAGACCTTCCTGTCCTGCGCAGGGCCGAACGAGAGCAGGATTCGCCCGCGGGCGGCCGGGCCGGGGGACCCCGCTTCGAGCACGGTTCTTGCCGCGAACCGCGCGAAGGAGCCCTGCGCGTCCTGCAAGGCGCCCTCCGGGCAGTCGAGGGTGAATTCGGGATTCGAATCCGCACGGGCCGGGGAGGCGGCCCCGGCCGCGGGCGCGGGGACCGGGCCGGGCTGCGGAGCCGCGTCCTCGAGCGCCGCCAGGACGTCGGCAGGGGTGGCGTAGCGCTCCTCCGGTTTCTTCGCCATCATCGTCTCCACGACCGGCCTGAGCCGTTCCGGGAATCCGGGCGCGCACGCGGAGAGGGGCTCGGGACGGGATTCGACGACCTTGCGCACGATTTCGTACGCCGACGCGCCCCGGAAGGGCGGCGCCCCCGCGGCGCAGAAATACACCGTGGCCCCGAGCGAGTAGATGTCGCTCCGGACGTCGACTTCCTTGCCGCCGGCCTGCTCCGGGCTCATGTAGGCCGGCGTGCCCATGACGGCGCCGGGCCTGGTGAGCCTGGCCTCGGAGGCCGCCTCCCTCGCAAGGCCGAAATCGGCAATCTTCACGACGCCCCCGGGCGTCACGATTATATTGTCAGGCTTTATATCCCTGTGCACGAGCCGCTTCTCCCAGGCGGCGGCGAGCCCCTTCGCGGCCTGCACGGCCATCGCCCGGCATATCTCGCCGGGAAGCGGCCCGTGCTTCGCCACGAGCCTGGCGAGGTCCTCGCCCATCACGTACTCCATCGCTATGAAGAAGACCCCGCCCTCGTTCCCTGCGTCGATGATTTGGATGACGTTGGGGTGGTTGATTTGCGCGGCCACGCGGGCTTCCCTCAGGAACCTCTCGATCTTGTCCGGCCTGCCCTGGCCGAACCCGCCCGGCAGGACCTTGAGGGCCACGGTGCGGTTCAGGCTGACCTGGAGCGCCTTGAAAACCTCGCCCATCCCGCCCCTTCCGATGAGGGACTCGACCTTGTACCCGGCTATGACGGATCCCGGATTGATTCGGCTCATGTTTTTTCTGTTATTATATGCGCTGCTGAGCTACTAATAATACAGGGGCAGCCCGGCACAAGGTCGTTTCGTCCGTTTTCGAGGTTCGATTGCGGGCGAACGGCGCCAAGCTCCGCGCTGAGCAGGCGCAGCCAGGCCGCCTTTGAAATGCACCCCTCGAAGGCGTTTGAGTCCGGCCCGGGCCGGATGGGAGACTCCCATGAACCCGGCAAGAGTCATCGCAATCGTCACCGTGTTCCTTTTCGCAGCCGCAGCGCCCGCATCAGGGCACGGCGGAATGCATCCGACTCCGTGGCCGACGCCGCCCACGCCGGGCCCGCCGACCGACACGCCCACGCCTCCACCGGCGCCGACTCCGAACCCGAACCCCACCCCGACTCCGAATCCGGCGCCCACGCCGGACCCCAACTCGGACCCGGCCACGACACCGTCGCCTGATCCGGACGACGACAATCCGCCGCCGGAAAACCCGAGGAAGGACGACCCGAGATGGACGGGAAGCTCCGCGACGGTCGAGAAGGCGAACTGGAAGCTGTGGTGGGAAATCAACAGCTGGCGCTACATCAGGCCGCCGCGCAAGGAGGGGGTCGTCACGGGCGGGAACGCCGACCAGTCCGCGAGACTGGCGAAGTTCCTGGAAGCCCAGCTCGGCCATTCCTATTTCGACGTCCGGTCCGCCGCGGCCATCGCGCTGGGTAAACTGCAGTCCTCCTCCTCCGCCCATCCGATTCAGAAACTCCTCGACGACCCGAGCCCCATCGTGGCCGAGTCCGCAATCCTCGCGCTGGGCATGGCCAGGGATCCCAGGTCCGTGCCGATTCTCCAGAGGCTGTTCCTGGACGTGAAGAAGCCAATGCGCCTTCGCATACACTCCGCAATCTCGCTCGGCCTCTCGGGGGACGAGGCCGCGGCCGCGAAGCTTGCCGAAGCGGCGTCCGCCGAGAACGAGAACGACGAGCTGAAGGCCGCGTGCATCCTCGCGCTCTCTCTTCTCGGCCCCCAGCGCGCCGAGGAGTTCTTCGCGGCCCAGATAACCGCCGAAAGGGTCAAGCGGGACGTCAAGGCCATGGCCGCGACCGGCATCGGCAAGCTGGGCAGGCAGAAAATCGTCGTCGCGAGGAACGAGATCCCGACCGCCAAGTACCTGGTATTCCTCATCCAGACCAGGACCCGGGACGACAACCTCCGGAGGTCCGCTGCTCTGGCCCTGGCGGGCATAGCCCCGGACTCGGACATGGACCCGAGAGTGCTGGTCAGGTCCATGATCATATCCCTGTCCGACAGGGACCAGGACACGAGGAACTTCCTTCTCATGGCGCTCGCCGAGATGGCGCGCAAGGGCAAGGCTGCGGAGCAGGCACGCGCCGCGATAAGGCACGTCCTGGCCACGGACAACAACCACACGACCCTGGGGTTCGCCTGCCTCGCCGCGGGGCTCGCCGGCGACAGGCAGTCCATGCCCATCCTGAGGAAGACGCTCGAAAACGGGCCGAGCCCGGACCTCCGGGCCGCGGCCGCGGTCGGACTGGGCCTCATGGGCGAGCTCAGCGCGACCCCGGCCCTGCTCGACATCATCGGGAGCAAAGTCGACACCGTGCTCAGGGGATACTGCTGCATCTCGCTCGGAATCATGGCCGGCGGCGAGAACAAGGAAGCCCTTCCCGTGCTCAAGAAGATTCTTTCCACCGAGCCGGATCCCGAGCTCAGGGCGGCATCGGCCGTGGCGCTCGCCAGGCTCGGGGACGAGGAAGCCCTGAAAATGCTCCTCCCCGCCCTGTCGGACCGGAACCAGTACTTCCGGCTTTCCGCGCTGA
>JBFZBV010000280.1:0-3082 GCA_041308285.1 Planctomycetota bacterium
TTGCTCATAGAAATCACGGAATTCCATTCCCGCCTCTTTGTCGGCGGATGCAATTACATCGAGGATGCCTTCCCAGCTCAGAGGTTTGACGACGGCCTTGTCTATGGCCGGGAGGAACCATTCGCTATACCAGTCCGAAAGGCGCTTCACTGCATTTCCATATTGACCCACTCTCGCAGCCACGGTCTGGCGAATGTGGTCCTTATCCAGGAACTCCATGAATGAGGGTTCCCCGTCCAGCTGAGATTTCGGAGCCAATACATGGAACCCAAAGGAGTCCATTTCCTCCGGCCGGACGCCCTTCAATCGCAGAATTTCAGCCATGCATGCAACGTTTCGAGCAGCCTGGTTGTATTCCCGCGCATGAGTCACGCCCCTGGACAGCCTGCTGAACATCTTCGCCTCCAAGACCAGGAACTGCTTCGCGCCGTCAGCAAGGCTCACGTCGCCTTCGCCTGTTTGCCCGACCTTGAAATGCCCTACGACGCCGTCTGCATGCGTGTGTGATTCCGCCAGCCTGTCGCCTCTGGAACGCGGCAGGAATGGGGATGGAAGAAGGCCTTCTGTATACCATCCTGCGCCTGAGGCGAAAGCCAGATCGTGGTGGAAGGCGGTCTGTCTGGAAAACCAGTCGAGAACGATGCGCAGCATCCATCCTTCGTTGTACAGCATGGTCGGAGGAACGACGGCATCATGTTCTCCTGCGGTCCCCAGAATCCGGGAAATCCGCTGCAATGTCATATGGAACCTCCTGATTCGAATTCCCACTCATGCGGATTATCCGGAACAAAAGTCAAATTGCACGAGTTTGCGACGATTTCTTCCCCGTCTCTCGACTGCCCCTTGGCGCTGGGCAAATACTGCCTGTCCAGCGGGATTATCATCTCTTCTAAACTCCTCAAAATCGCCATGCGATAGAGCGACTATATCTTATGCGTCAAACCCAATCCTGCCAAATCGGTTTTCTGCCCACGATCCTTCCGTTTCCATCCTGACCGCCTCAAGGAAATCCGCCATGATGAGGGGGCCGCGCGGCGAGCGCGCGAGGGCCATTCGGGCGGCGTTGAGCACGGCGTTCTTAATCCCTCCGCCGGCCAAATCCGCTTCGCAAAGCAGGTTGAAGTCCACGTCGTCCGCGACCGGCATGAGCGGCGGCACGAGCTTCTCCCACAGCGACCTGCGCATTCCCCAGTCGGGCCTTTCGAACTCCACCTTCATGCTAATCCGCCTTTCGAGGGCCTTGTCGAGCGATATCTTGCGGTTGGTCGCGAGCACGCACACGCCTTCGAAGATCTCGATTTCCTGGAGCAGCACGTTCACGTCGCGGACCTCCCAGGATTTCGACGCTGAGTCGCGGTCGTAGAACATCGCGTCAGCCTCGTCCCAGAAAAGCACGGCGCCTGCAGCCCTCGCCTCCCTGAAAGTCTTCACGATGTTCTTCTCGGTCTGGCCCACGAAGCAGTTTTGGATTCTGGAATAGTCGGCCACGAGTATCGGCTTGTTCAGGGCAAAGGCGAGCGCCTCGGCGCATGCGGTCTTGCCCGTGCCGGGCGGGCCGGAGAAGAGCAGCGTAACCGACCTGCCGTACGCGAAAGTGTCCCCCAACCCCCAGTCGTCCATGATTACGTTCGCGTTCCGCGCCTGGGCAAAGGCCATATCCAGGGCTTTCTTCACCCCGGCCGTCAGAACCAGCGACCCGAGGCCGAAACGCGGCTGCCTCAGGAGGTTCATGGACTGCCTCGCCTTGACGAGGTTCTTCTTAATCCCGAACTTCTCAATCGCCTTGTCAGTGAGTTCGAACTCCGTGTCGGACAGGGACCTCGAATCCGTGTCGAGCAGGTCCGCGAGCCCGCCGCAAGGGCTGATCCACTCGCCCTTGAGCAGGCCGCTCTCCGGCATGAGAATCCAGATGAGCTGGACCGCCTCCTCCGGGGTCCTGGCCGCAATCCGCGTCAGCCCGCGGCCGAGGAAGAGATCGTCGTCCGCGGCCAGATGCCCGAGCTCCTTGCCGAGCAGGGCCAGGACCACCATGCGGCCGCCAGGGGCGGCAGCCCGGGCTTCCACGAGCGCCTCGGACACCCGCCAGCCGGGATGCATCCCGATCGTGTCGTCGATGTCCCGCATCATGCGATCGACAATCCTGCGATGTTTATTCAGGTCGTGAAGGTCAGCATGGCCCAGCTGGAACCCCTCGACCGCCTCTGCCACGTTCTTGAACGCGCGCGTGACCCTGGCCAGCCTCTCCAGGAATTCAGCCTCGGTCTTCACGGGCCAGCCCCTCCGCGGGCCGCCAAACCCGCGCAGGGCAGACTCGACGACGTCATGGTCAGGGAAGATCCTCCTCTCCTTCAAATCCCCGTCCAGGTCGGAGTGGATTATGAGACCTGCCTTGAACAGCTTCCCCTCTTCGGAGAGCATGCGGATGACGGGCAGGGACCTGCCTTTGGTCGTGTCCAGAATCCTGAGAATCTGATCGCAGGAGTCGACCTCGCCGTCGACCAGTCCCAGCCTCGACAGCACCAGGAGGGCGAGGATTTCACGCTCGATTCGGTTGAGCCGCGCTTTGTTCATCCGGTCCAGGAGATATATGCCCTCGCCCGTCACGCGGAGCGAGGCGTGCCACAACCTGGCCCAGGCTTTCGCGTTCCTGCGCGCAGCCGCCAGGCCGCGCCTCGTCGCGTTCGCCATCCACTCGTAGTCGCTTTCGACCGACCTCCAGAGGAAGATCTGCCTGGCCGCGTGGAGCATGTCGTCGTGGGACTTGTAGGGGGCCGGATCCCCGTGCGGATCCTCCCTGGACGCCCTGTCGGGCTGGGCTTCTGCTTTTTCCCGCCTGCGGTTCCTTAGGATCATGTTTCAGGCCTCCTGTAATCTGCTCCTGATTCGGCAAGGGGCGGGCGGAAGTCATTCGAGATGACGAATGTTTCCCTCTGTCCCCTAACCCCGGCATGGCTCCCGGCCAGCCACTATGTATTATCACCTGCGATCCCGGACAGATGATGTCCTATATCAGCAAGTGGGATGGGGGAACAGGCGTCAGGCTGCATACAGAATCTGGAACTCAGGAAATCAGGAAGGGGGC
>JBFZBV010000281.1:0-5302 GCA_041308285.1 Planctomycetota bacterium
GGCTGGGCGCTGCCTGCGGGTTCGAGCTCGGCGGGGTCGATGAACTTGAGGCGCACGTTGCCCAGCGAGACGATGTCGCCTGTGTGGAGCGTGAACGAGTCCACCTTCCTGTTGTTCACCCTTATGCCGTTCTTGGACCCGAGGTCCTTCACGCCGCAGAGCCCGCCGGCGACCTCGAACCTGGCGTGAATCCTCGATATGGACTTGTCCTTGATGACGATGTCCGCGTCCTCGGTCCGGCCGACAGTGACCCCGGAAGCCGGAACGGCGACTTCCTCGCCGCGCCTCTTCCCGGTCAGGATCACGAGCCTGGCCGATTTTTCGTTAATCTCGTTCATCAGCTGTACAATCCGGTCCGGCCGGCCGAAGCTCGAGGGCGTCGCCCTCTCCAATGCCGCAAAGCCGTGCCGCGCCGGACTCGAGTTCGATGGCTGCCGAGGCCCGAAGGGACCCTGCGAACCTGTACGGGGCCAGCCCTGCGGCCACCTTCAGCACCATGAGCGACGAGTCGACGAACACCACGTCTATCGGGAACCTCATGAAAAAGGTGTGCACGGCGTTCGATCCCCATATCACCATGCCGCACCCCCGGCCGAGGGCATCCCTTCCGATGAGCCCCCTGGTCCTTTCCCACAGCGTGCAGGCCGATTCCAGGGGGCCCGCCAGCCTCGCGCCGCTCTGAGCCCTGTGCAGATAGACTTTTTCCATTATACGAATCGCCCGGCGAAGCACAACAAGGCCGCCGCCGCCGTGGCGGATTAGCTGAAGAACACGCCCCAGTAGTTGATGGCCACCGGCCCGAGGATGATGATGAACGTGGCGGGGAAGATGCAGAGCACCAGCGGGAACAGAATCTTCACGGGCGCCTTCATGGCCTGCTCCTCCGCCCTCTGAGCCCTGCGCACCCTCATCTGCGCCGCCTGTATGCGGAGCACGGGCCCGAGGCTCGCCCCGAGCTCGTCCGCCTGGATCAGCGCGCTCACGACCGAGGTCAGCTCCATGAGGTTGTTCCTGCCCCCGAGGTCCCGGAGGGCCTCCGCCCTGTTCTTCCCCATGAGGATTTCCTTGAGCATTATGTTGAATTCCTCGGACAGCGGATTCTGCCCGAGCTTCCGGGCTATCCTCTCGAGCGCGGAAGTGAAGTCGAGCCCGGCCTCGACGCCCAGGGTCAGCAAATCCAGCGCGTACGGGAGCTTCTTCCTCATCTTGATGTGCCGGGCGAGGAGGATGTCGCGCAGCCAGATGAGGGGGAGGAGGAACCCGAGTATCGGGAATATCCACACCAGGCCGAAAGACAGCTTGCCGAGGACGACGTGTATGAGCTCCGGCAGGTCGCCGGGCTCGAGCGTGTCGACGTAGAGGTAGAGGCCCACGCCCACGAGCATGCTTATGATCGACCAGACCCCCATCAGACCCACGAACTCGTCCGGGCTCATGGAGCCGGGGTTCCCCGCCGCGATGATCATCCTCGCGAGCTTCTTCCTGACCATGATGACGAGGGAGCTGTCCGCGTTCCTGCCGCGCCGGAGCTCGATGTCGGCCGCGAGCCTTCCGAGGGGCGCGCCGAGCGCCCTGGCGAGCGGGATTGTGTAGCGGAAGGGGAGGAAGCTTATCTCCGAGGCGCGCGAATCGATTCTCGGCCCGCCCGAGTGGAACTCGAGGTACATCTCGATTATGGACCACGTTATGAAGAACGTGGCCCCGCCTGCCGACAGGTATATGAAGGTCTCGGACATGGTCAAACGTCTATTGCGACAATCTTCCTAATCCACATGTACCCGGTCACTATGAGCACGAAAATCAGCGCCATCAGGAACCACCCCACGCCGGTCTGGTAGAGGGGCTCCAGAAGCTTCGGGTTGACTATGTGTATGGCGAATCCGACGCCGACGGGCAGGAGGGACATTATGATGCCCTGCAGCTTGCCCTGGGCGGTGAGCGCCCTGATTTTCCCCTCGATTATGTGCCTGTCCCTTATCGTCTGGGCGATGTTGTCGAAGACCTCGGTCAGGTTTCCGCCGATTTCCCTGGAGATGGTTATCGACGTCATGAGGAGGTCGAGGTCCTCGGACGGCATCCGCTGGTGGAGGTGGCCCAGGGCCTCCTCCATCGGCATCCCGAGCTTGAGCTCCTGGTTCAGCAGCCGGAACTCCTGGGAAATCGGGTTGTCCATCTCGCGCTCAATCAGCATGAACGACTGCGGCAGGCTGAACCCGGCCTTGAGGGAGTTGCCCATGTTGACGAGGGCGTCGACGAGCTGGTAGCCGAACAGGCTGTCCCGCCGGCGCTTGAGGAGCGCGAGGACGACCATCGGGGCCGGGAGCGCGAAGGTCCCGCCTATGAGCCCCACGACGGGCTCGCCGAACACGAACCAGAGCAAGCCGCCGGCAATCATGAAGCAGAAGACGGAAAGATATGCGATGTGCTGCGGGGGTATGGTGAGGTACATCGCGTCGAGCGTCTGCGCGGCGCCGCCCACGTACTTCTGCTCGTAGCTCTCCCATCCCCTGCTGAAGAGGTAGACCCCCGAGATTCCGAAGAGCAGCGTGGAGGATCCCACGAGGCAGAGGATGAGCAGTTGTTCTTCCATCACCTGAACATGTCCATGTCGACTGGGATGTTCCTGGCCCTGAGATCATGCACGAACTTCGGCACGGCCCCGGTCGCCGACGTCTCGCCCACGACCCTTCCGTCCTGGCCGAATCCGCGCTGCTTGAAGAGGTAGATGTCCTGGAGGGTTATCACGTTCCCCTCCATTCCCGTCACCTCCGTGACGTAGGTTATCACCCTCTTGCCGTCGGGCAGGCGCGCCTGGTGGAAGATGAGGTGGATTGCGGACGCAATCTGGTCCCTTATGGCCTTGGAGGGGAGATCCATGCCCGCCATCAGGACCATCGTCTCGAGCCTCGACAGGGCGTCCCTGGGGCTGTTGGAGTGGATTGTCGTGAGCGACCCGTCGTGGCCGGTGTTCATGGCCTGGAGCATGTCGAGCGCCTCGCCGCCGCGGCACTCGCCGACTATGATCCTGTCCGGCCTCATCCTAAGGCTGTTTATAACGAGCTTCCGGATTGGGACTTCGCCCTTCCCCTCGATGTTGGGCGGCTTGGCCTCGAGCCGAACGACGTGCGCCTGGTGCAGCTTGAGCTCCGCCGAGTCCTCGATGGTGACGATGCGCTCCTTCGCCGGGATGAAGCTCGAGACGACGTTCAGCGTCGTGGTCTTGCCCGATCCGGTCCCGCCCGAGATGCATATGTTCATCCTGTTCTCGACGGCCATCTTCATGAACTTGGCCATGTTCGGCGTGACCGTGTTGAAACTCACGAGGTCGTTGATGGTGTACGGGGTCTTGGCGAACTTCCTGATGGTCAGCACCGGACCGGTCAGAGACAGCGGATGGATGATGGCGTTGACCCTCGATCCGTCCTTGAGCCTCGCGTCCACCATCGGGCTCGATTCGTCGATGCGCCGGCCGATAGGGGCGATAATCCTCCTTATGACCGAGAGGACCTGGTTGTCGTCCATGAACTCGTAGTCCGTGAGCTCCAGCTTCCCGTGTCGCTCGACGAATATCTGCCTGCTGCCGTTGACCATGATTTCGTCGACTTCCTCGTCCGCGATGAGGTCCTCGAGCGGCCCGAGGCCCAGGGCTTCGTGGACGACCTGCTTCACGAGCTCCTCGATGTCGACGTAGTCGGGAATCTCCCTCTTCATGTCCCGCACTATGACCCAGGTGGCCTCAATCGTCTTCCGCTGGATTTCCTCCTCGGTGTACTTGGAGAAATCGAGGTGCTTCAGGTCCATGTCCTGTATGAGCCGGGCATGGATCTTCTTCTTGACCGCCCCGGGGATTTTCCTGGCCTGGGCCGTCGGGACGTATATGGCCATCCCATGGTCGGCAGGCGCAGGTACGGCCGAATCCGCCTCCGTCTCGGGCTGTTCCTGCCTGGGCTGGGCTGACGCCTGCTGCAGCGGCTGGGCCGCGACCCTGGCGGCGGTCTCCTCGTCGAAGAAGACGATTTCGCACTCGCCGATTCTGATTTGGGATCCGTGCTGGATGGGCGTCTCGCCCATTATCCTGCGGCCGTTGAGGAACGTGCCGTTCATCGATCCGGCGTCCTGGATTGAGTATGCGCCGTCGCGGAAGATGACCCGGCAGTGCTGGCGGGAGATCCCGCCGAGGTCGAGGACGAGGTCGTTCCCCTCCTTCTTCCCGATGGTGAAGATTCTCTTGGAGACCTTCACCCTGTCCTGGCTGCCGTCTTCTTTGCGGACCACGAGAGAGGCCATGGCGTTCCCGCGGAAAAAAGCTTCAGTTCCCGCCCCTGCGGCGCTGGGCTTCGTCGACGAGACTCGAAAAGGTGCTCGTGTCAACGCCCGTGAGCTTCGGGCTCGCGGCGTCGGAGCTGGACCGTTTGGAGAGCGTGATTTCCCCGCACGCCTGCGCGTACACGAGGAGCTCCACCTCGTGCGGATACAGGAGAAGAGTGACCGTCGAATACGAGCTCTCCATCGAGCTGCGGCTCCTGGCCGCCTTGTACGCGACCCTCGTCACGTCGTCGATTGCGAAGACCATCACGTCGTGGAATACGGTCATCGTCCTCGCCGACGGGCCCGCCTGCGAATCGGCCTTGGCGCCGCCCCTGAACGTCACGAGGACGTCCACGTGGTCGCCCGGCGAGACGAGCCCGGAAATGCCCGTCACCGGGCTCACGTTGATGGTGGCAATCCTGCTCCCCTGCGTTATCGTGACCACCCTCTCGACCGACTCCTCGCGGAAGTACTGGACGAGCAGGGCGTTGCCCCTGCGGACCTCCTTTATCACGGTCTTGCCGATGTAGTTCCGCCTGTCGGACTCCAGAATCATCTCGGGCAGGAGCGTGCTCTCGTCAATCTTGAAGCCCTTGACCTGGTTCTCTGCGAGCCTGTCGCCGGGCTTGATTATCTCGTCCGCTATGAGGACGCTCACGGTCTTCTTGCCCTTGTCGAGCTCCTCGGTCTTCTGGACAATCCATTTGCGGACCATTATCACGGCGAGCACCGCCAGGGCCAGCGCGAAGAACAGCGCGATTGTGCTTTTTTTCATCTTCAGTCCCCAAAAAGAATCGCGAATGCCGGGATTATGCGGGCCGGGAGCCGCCGATTCAAGCCCGGACCCGCGTCCGGGCGGTCTCAGTCCGACCTGTAGACGAGCGTCACGGTGCTGGTCTCCCCTTCGTCCACGACGCTCACGAGGCAGTGCTCTCCGCCTCTCCGGAACGAGAGGAGGCTCCCGTCCGCATGCTCGGACAGGACTTCCGCGGAT
>JBFZBV010000282.1:0-4088 GCA_041308285.1 Planctomycetota bacterium
CGACGCGAAGGACGAGTTCGCCTCCCGCTTCCTGCTCCCGGCAATCAAGGCCGACGCGCTGTACGAGGGGCAGTACCCGCTGGTCTCGTCACTCTCGAGGCCGCTCATCGTGGAGAAGCTCGTCGAGGCCGCGAAGGCGGAAGGCGCGGACGCCGCCGCCCACGGCTGCACCGGCAAGGGCAACGACCAGGTCAGGTTCGAGATGTCGCTCGCGGCGCTCGCGCCGTCCCTTCCCGTGCTCGCGCCGGCGAGGCATTGGGGCTTCACCAGGGCGGAAACGCTCGCTTATTCGAGGGACCACGGCATTCCCGTGGAGTGGGAGACTCCCCCCTATTCCATAGACCAGAACCTCTGGGGCAGGGCAATCGAGTGCGGAGCGCTCGAGGACGCGTGGGCGGACCCCGCGGAGGACGCCTTCCTCCTCACGGAGAACCCCATGACCGCGCCGGGGGTGCCGTACGTCTTCGCAATCGAGTTCGAGGCGGGAGTCCCCGTGAAAGTGGACGGCCTGCCGCTGGACCCGAGGAGAATCGTGTGGACGATAGGGAAGATTGCCGGCAGGCACGGGTTCGGCCGAATCGACATGATTGAGAACAGGACCGTGGGCATCAAGTCGAGGGAGGTGTACGAATGCCCGGCCGCACTCACGCTGCTCGCGGCGCACAAGGCGCTCGAGT
Source organism: Planctomycetota bacterium (assembly GCA_041308285.1). Taxonomy (GTDB): domain Bacteria; phylum Planctomycetota; class JAKEIC01; order JAKEIC01; family DYIT01; genus PPR-0505. The sequence goes on from JBFZBV010000282.1 coordinate 678, forward strand.
CCCTGGTCCTCACCAAGGCCGTGTCGCGCTTCAAGGCGCAGGCCGACGCCGCATGGGCGGAACTCGTCTACGAGGGCAAGTGGCACACCCCGCTCAGGAAGGCGCTGGACGCGTTCATGGATTCCACGCAGGAGAACGTGACCGGCACGGTGAGGCTCAAGCTGTACAAGGGCTCCCTCGCCGTGACCGGAAGGAAGTCGCCGTTCTCGCTCTACGACGCGGACGCGGCGACCTACGGAACAGGAGACACATTCGACCACGCCGCCTCGGAGGGCTTCGTGAAGCTCGTGTCCATGGAGACCAGGACGCTGGCTTCGAAGTCCGCGGGCCGTGGATCGCCCTTTGGAGGCGGGTGCAATGAAAGCGCGCACGTGGCAGACGAGATTGCCTGACAGGAAGGAGGACCCGGTCTTCGAGCGGATGAACTCCTCCGTGTCCGTGGACATGAGGCTGCTCAGCTTCGAAATAGCCGCGTCCAAGGCCCATGCCAGGGCTCTGGCCGTCGCCGGCGTGTATGGCGGGGCGGAGATCGAGGCCGTGCTCTCGGCCCTCGACCGGATACCGGCCGAAGTCGAAGGCGGGGCCGTAGACCCTCTGGACTACGAGGACGTGCATTCGCTCGTGGAGCACAGGCTCACGGGGATTGCGGGGAGCGCAGGCGCGAAAATCCAGACCGCGAGGTCCAGGAACGAGCAGACCGCGACAGCGCAGGGGCTCTACATGAAGGAAGCGGCCGGGGCGCTGGCCGCGGCCGTGCTCTCGCTGATTGAAGCTTTGCACGGCAAGGCCTCGGCGAACCTCGACGCGGTGATGCCCGGGTACACTCACACGAGGCCGGCACAGCCGCTCAGGTTCTCGTTCTACCTCGCGGCGCACATCTTCGGCCTCGCGAGGGACAGGGCGAGGTTCCTCGGCGCGCTGTCCAGGCTCGACCAGTGCCCTGCGGGGTCCGGGGCCGTCGCAGGGGCGACGTTCGGCATCGACAGGGCCCTGGAAGCGGGCCTGCTCGGGTTCTCCGGGCCGTCGCCCAACGCGCTGGACTCCGTGTCGGACCGGGACATGCAGACGGAAATCGTGTCGCATGCGGCGATACTCATGGTCCGGCTCTCCAGGATGGCCGAGGATTTCATCTTGTGGTCCTCCCCGGCATTCGGGTTCCTGGGCCTCGGCGACACCTACTGCACGTCCTCGAGCCTGATGCCTCAGAAGAAGAATCCCGACGGGCTCGAGCTCGTGCGCGGGAAGGCGGCAAGGGTGGCCGGCGACCTGGTGTCGATGCTCGTCCTGTGCAAGGGCCTGCCCACGGGCTACCAGAAGGACCTGCAGGAGGACAAGGAGAGGCTGTTCGACGCGGTCGACACGGCCATTGCGTGCCTCGCCGTGACCGAAGGCGTCGTGCGCGAGATGACGGTGGACGCCGCCGCCATGAAGGCCGCCGTGGGGCCGGAATGCACGGCCACGGACCTGGCGGACGACCTCGTGAAGGCCGGGATGCCGTTCAGGGACGCGTACTCGGAGGTGGCCTCGCGCTTCGCGTCGGCCGGCGCGGCGGGCGCATGCATTACGCCGGAGGAGTCCGTCGAGCGAAGAAGGTCCGCGGGAGGCACCGCCCTCGCGGCGGTCGAAGAACAGCTCCGCGCCGCGTCGAGAATCATTGCGGAATCCTGACGCGTGCGCGTTCCCGCTCGGGGGCCCGGCGCAGTGCCGGGCCCCGGATTCGATGAACGACGGCCTCTGCAGGGGGCCTTTACAGAGGAGGGAAACGAAATGCTTGCCGCATCGGAGACGGAAACGGTCAAAATCGCGGAAATCCCGGCCAAGGCCGGGAGCAAGGACCTCATCAACGCGCTCGTCCCGGATTTCGAGGCGCACCCGGAACGCAGCGCCGCCACGCTGGCCAGGGTCGAGGAGGTCCTGGGGATTGTGGCCGGCCCCACGCTGAGGAAGGAGGTGCTCGCGATGAAGTGCGCCGAGGCAGCGGAGGGAATCGGCCCCTACGAGGCGATGCCGGCTTTCGCGGGCATGAGAATCGCCGCCATTCTGACCGAGGCGATGTCCGGGTCGGAGATATCCGCGATCGCAGGGCTGCTGGCGGACTCCGAGCTTTCGACCGACGAGGTGGTTGAGCTGCACAGGAAGTACAAGATACCGGTCTCGAGGCTCGAGGAGGACCTTCTGCCCGTGAGGGGCAAGGGCGCGCTCATATACGATTCGAAGGGCAGGGAGTACGTGGACCTGGATTCCAACTACAGCGCGACCAACCTGGGGAACTCGAATCCCGGACTGGCGCAAGCGCTCTTCAACCAGGCCTGCCGCCTGGTCTCGCAGAAGGAGGACCGGATTCAGGTGGCCAGGGCGCGGTTCCTCAAGGAGTTCGGCGGCATGCTGCCGGAGGGGCTCGAGTGCTTCTACTGGCAGAACTCGGGCGGCGAGGCGGTGGACAAGGCGCTGAAAATCGCCAAGGCCTGCACCCGCCAGACGGGCGTAATCGCGTTCGAGGGCGGTTTCCACGGCAGGACGCACGGGGCCATCGCGGTCACTCACAACGAGGCGTACCGCAAGCCGTTCGGCCTCGACAGGACGGGCTGGGTGCATTTCGCGAAGTACAACGACGCCCGGTCCGTGAAGGAGCTGCTGGAGGCGGGCAAGGCGCGGATTGTGATTCTCGAGCTGGTCCAGGGCGAGGAGTCGGGAATCAGGCCCGCGACGAAGGAGTTCGCGGCGCAGCTCCGGGATTTGTGCGACACGTACGGCGCGGTGCTGATAGCCGACGAGGTCCAGACGGGTTTCGGACGGGTATCCACCGGCCCGGGGAAGTGGTTCGCCTGCCAGGTGGCGGGCATCACCCCGGACATCATGGTCATAGGGAAGTCGTTCGGCGGAGGCTACCCGGTCACGGCGGTGGTGGCGAAGAGGCGGATTTCCGAGGCGATGAAGCCGGGCTACGACGGGTCGACGTTCGGGGGCAATCCCATGGCCATGACCGCGGCGCTCGTCGCCACGCGCCAGATGAAAGCCCTGGACATCCCGTCGAGGGCTGCGCGGGCTTCCGCGGTCTTCAGGGAAGAACTCCTGAAAATCGAGTCCTCCCTCATAAAGGGAGTGAGGATTGCGGGGCTCATGATAGGCATCGAAATGGTGAGCGAGGCCGTCGTCCGGGACGTGCAGGAAATCATGAAGAAGCACGGGGCGCACTCGTCGCTGTCCTCGCATGCGACCATGCGCTGGATGCCGCCGCTGATAATAACGGACGACGAAATCGGGCGCGTAATCAGGGCCTTCGCCAAGGCCGTGTCCGACGTGGAGACTTCGCTCGCGCTTGCGGGGAGAATCTGAAGTCCTGGGGATCGCCGGCGCCGGGGCCCGGCCCCGGCGCCGGGGGGGGCCCGGTCGACCTCCGGCAGATCGGAA
>JBFZBV010000283.1:0-5754 GCA_041308285.1 Planctomycetota bacterium
TCCTCCCGCTCCACCGATAACGAACTTTCCCGCCGCACCGGAACCATCACCGGCACCTGGAACAAAAGCGAAGCTTCCGCCTCCCAATCCACTTCCAACCGCCGCGCTTTGCGCGCGAAAATATGTCGATTGCCCAGCCCCGCTTGCCGCTGCGAAAGCGGCGGGTGCGGCGTTATTGATTTTCAAAGCGGGATTTGCCGGCGAGTCGAATCCGAGGACGAGAGTAGTGCCGTCAGAGTAGAGCTCCGCGTCGGGGAGAAGCAACGTATTGCCGAACCTCGCCCCGACGTTGTCAGGGAAGAACACCGGCGCCGAGACGGTCCCGCCGAGCTTGAAAGGTTCGCTCCACTCTATACAGCCGGGATTCGGCATTTTATGACCTCGTTTTGGCTAGGATCCCGATTTTCGGCGTCCCCGCGGCCGCTTCCACTTTTATCGCGGCCTGCGCGCTCGAGCCGCACAGCGTCACTTTCCCCGGCCCCTGGCCGACGTCGGGAGAGAGAGGGATTCCGCGCCTGGCGCCGGCCGTCGTGTCCCCCATGTGGATAATCTCGCCGGCCGTCGTGCTCTTGTTCCAGAGAATCACGCCCGTCCTGGCCATGCTCTGCGCCAGGATAGTATCGAGCGTTCCGGCGCCCGTGAGAGTACTCTCGCTCGAGCTCCAGGCCGTGTTCTCGTTCGCGTCCCGGATTTCAAAGCAGCACGTGTTATCCGGGATTCCGCGGCCGAATATCAGCGTGAACGTAATCGCGATTGAAGTCTGCATGACGTACAAGGGCCCGTGGATTGCCACGCGCTTCGTCTCGCCGCGGTACCACCTGAAGGCGACCTCCCCGCCTTTCGGGCTTTGGCCGCGAAACTCGAGGTAATCCATCGGGACGCTGAGGTCCTTGACCGCAATCCAGTCGGCCTCGAGGTCCGAGATTTTAGTCTCCCCTGTCGTCTTCGTCGTCACGAGAGGGATGAACTGCGGAGCCGTGCAGAACAGGTAATCGTGCAGCCGGCGTATGAACTCCCCGATGAACGGCATCGAGGCCAGGAGCTTCGCGAGCTCTCCCATGCTACTTCCCCCTGAAAATCAGGTACGCCAGAAGGGCCCCCAGGCCGAGGACGAGCAGTCCGCTGGTCGAGGAGATGCTCGTCGAAGCGGTCCCGAGCTGAGTCCGGTATTCCGGAGGAACGTATCCCGGCACCCCGTACTCGCCCTTCGCGATTCCGCGCATGACGTCCGCGGCCGTCGTCCCGATGCTCGAGTAATCGAAGGAGGTCCCGTAATACGAGGCCGAGCCCCAGCCGGCGAGCAGGCCTCCGACGTCACCTATCGCGGACGCGTACGAGTCCCAGCGCGCGAGCTGCCGCGCGTCCTTGTACTGGTCCCAGGTATAATCCTGATACCACTCGTTGAAATCGCTCATGCTGCTAACCCCAAATGAGCCAGGCAATCAAGCCGAGCCCGACAAAGGCCGCCGCGGCCGAGGCCGCCGGCGCCGAGGAGGTCGAGGAGGTCGCCGGCGCCGGCGTCGTTCCTCCGGAGGATCCGACCAGGTCAGATCCGATTTCATGCTCTACAGGGACGTCCCCCGTCCGCTCCTCGGGCACCTCGAACTGACCTCCGCGCTCCACGTATCCCTGCCCAATCATCCAGGCCAGGAGCTGCGAGTCCGTCGACCCGCGATTCTTCATGGTCTGGAGAGTCATGGTGATCTTGACGATGTCCGGATGGATCGTGCCGGCCTTGTTCCGCGGAGGAGGGAGTCCGTTCTCGAGGTACCACCTGAGCGCGCCCTCGTTCGTCTCATATTTCTCCGTCGCCGCTCCGATTCTCGAGCGCTCCTGGCGGAGGATAGGATCGAGCACCGCGGCGATTATGACGAAGATAACTCCCCACTCAATCCCGACCGCGGTGAGCGCCGCCCCTATCACCCCGAGAATCTCGTTGATCCAGATGTTAATTGATAGAATCGGCTCCCCGAGGTGCCTCCAGCCGTGAGTCGCGAGCCACTCAGCCCGAGCCGCGTTCTGGACCTCGCGCCAGACAGTCTCCACGTCGTCGAAGGGCAAATCGGAGAGCGCCGCAATGGCCCGCGCGTTCCATCCGACGATATGCCGGCGAGCATGGTCCCTCGAGGCATGGTCCCCGTCCATCGCGGATTTCCACTCGTTGTAGTTCTCGAGGAACATAGGGCCCGAGCCGTTGAGATTGGCGAACCACTCAATCTGGCCCGTGATGTAGGCCTTGAGAGGACGGGCCCCGTGGCCCTTGAGCAGCGCGTGAATCTGTTCGCTCGTCGCCATCTGCGAGTCAGGGACCGGACCGGCGCGCCCGCCGGCCCGGCCCCATCCTCTATCAGAGAAGGTCGTGATTTCCTAGGGCTTCGCCACCCTCGGTACCGAGAACGCGTACACGCGCATCCTCGAGGTCGTGCCGCCCGTCGCCGCGCGGTCGTACTGGAGGTTGAAGGAGCTGCAGCGCCCCGTGTCCACCCACCTGGCGCCGTTCCTCTGCGTGTCGAGAGGGAAGTAGGCAATCCCCGCCCTCACGGTCGAGAGCTGCGGGAGGAACTGCTGCAGATTGTCCATCTGCTGCTTCGCGAAGGTCGTGTCGAAGTGCGTGATTCCGCCGTTCTCGATGATCTTGATGTTCGTGACCCTGGTCGAGGAGAGAATCGCGTCGTCCTCCGTCACGAGTCCGATCCCCACGAGCTTGCGGGCCTGGTAGTCCTTGAACTTCACCAGCTGCGTCGTCGCGGCCGTCGTCCAGGACGGATGCTCCACGAGCTCCGCCGTCCCGAGGAATGTCCCCTTCCCCGAGGCCTCCGGGTTGTAGCGCTCGGTGTCCGCGTAGACATCGACCTTGTGCGAGTTGTACACGTAGGCTGTGATCACGGTCGCGAGGATGTCGCTCTCGGCCGCCGAGACGAGCTTGAGATTCAACCTGGCGACCTTGCGCCGGTCGATCCAGGTCCTGGCCGCGTTGAGGAACTGCGACCTGTAGAGCCCGAGCTCGAGGCGGAGGTCGTAGTACGCGGTGAGCGCCGCCACCGCGATTGTCGGTTTCGTCTCGGGCTGGAGGTTCCCGCGGAGGAGGTAGTCGAACTGCTCGGCGTCCTTCCCCCAGAAGAACTTCTTCACCGGGACCGTGCCGCGGACGTAGCATTCGATTGCCTTCAGCCAGTTCGCCATCCTGACATCGGACGGGTACGCGCCGGCCGTGACGTTGGTAGGCGTCATCACCGCCGTGCCGCGGAGGACCAGGGCTGAGCAGTGATCGTCGATGTCGAGATTCACCTGCTTCGTGTCGCTCGTGATTGCAGCAACGCCCGTCTGGCCGAACGTCACCGTTTCCAGAAACTTGAGAGCCATGTGATACCCCCTCTTTTTCCGCGGGATGAAGCCAAGTTGTCAGGCCGGCCCGGACGCCCAGGCGCTAGCCGTTGAATCCGTCGTCGGTAGCCGTCGAGGACGTGCTGCCCGAGGCAACGCTCCCCCACCCGGTCCGCTCGAAGACGATCCCGACAAGCGGGATGCTCTCGAGGAGCCCGCGGCCGCCGGCCTGGTACAGGACCGGCCGCCCGATGAACTCCTTGGAGAGGAACTTCGAGCCGTGGATCTGCGCCATGGCGAATCCTACGAACAGCGTGAACCACGCTGCGGATTTCGCGACGTGCTTCCAGTCGCCTGAGCTGCCGCCTTCCGGAGGTGTCGGTACGTTCATTTCTGCATCTCCTATTCAATGGTGGATTCGGCGTGATACCAATCCCAGATCATCTTCACCGACGCCCAGAGCGCCGATGAGTCACTCGAGGAAATCGTCATCCATGTCCCCATCTCGTCGAGATCGGAGCCCGTGAGGAGCTGCCCGCTGTTGTGCTTGTTCACGAGCGCCGCGATCTTCTTGTCGGCATCGCTCGAGGTCTTGCCGTAGAGATCGGTGAACTGGACACCGTTAGGGAATGGATTGGATCCGAGGCCGAGGCCGTAGAGGCCCGAGCCGAGGAGATTCGAGAGGGATCCGGAGGAGGATGGATCGCCGGCCAGGCCTCGCCATATGTCGCCTGCCACGCCCCCGCCGTCTCCTTCGTCCTGGCCGCGTTTGACCAGGTAGTAGACGGCCCCGAGCCCGGCGAGTCCCGCAATCACCCAGAGAATCTTAGACAAGTCAGTACCTATGCGGGATGAAGCTGATAGAATAATGCCTCATCCCGCCAGGCCTGTCAATCACTTTTTTGAGTTATTTTCAATCGGGCAGTCGCGCTTGTCGAAGAACTTGAAATTGACCGCCCCCGGCCGGTCCGCCCAGGCGCCGTACTCGAAGCGCCGGAGCTCCCGGATTCGGTCGACGTTGTCGGCCTCGGTGAACTCGAATATGTACTTGAGGTCGTCAGGCCGGCGTTGCCGGAACGTGTACCAATGAGTCACGTCGAACAGATACGCCGGAGGAATGTCTCGAGGCCGATGTGAAATCAGGAGCAGGGAGAATCCCCACTTCCCGCGTATCCTCGAGAGCTCCGCGAAGGCCTCCGAGACGTAGACGCCCTGGCCCTTGAGGACGGCGAACTCGTCGAGGACGAGGAGGAGAGGCCACTTCTTCCCTTCCGTCTGAGCCACGTTCCCGAGCTCCATGAGGAAAACGGATAGCCGCTCGATTTCCTCGTGGAGGTCCCGGCCAGGCCAATAGGAAATCCGCCACCGCTCCTCGGCCCGATTCGTCACGACGAAGGCCGCCAGGCTCTCAGGTTCCCGGTCGATGTATTCCCCGCCCTCGAGGACAATCTCGCGCTTCCCGTCGAAGAAAATCACGCGGCCCTGGTACTGGTCGATGATTCGCAGGCCGAGAGACGTTTTCCCCGTCCGTCCGCGCCCGTTGATTACGGCGAGAGGAGCGTCACTCTCGCCTTTCAGGAGGTTCAGATGTTCCACCTCCATCGCCTCCCCCTTTCTGAGTCTTGCGCCACTCGAGGTAGCCGTCGAGCTTGTGGTCGAATATGTCGAACAGCGCCGCCGCGAAGGCCGCCACAATCCCGCCGCGGCCCGAGACCAGGCTCGGCCATATCTCGCGCATCGCCGGCGCGCCGGCCTTCACAATCGCGTCGGCCTGGTCCTCGGTCAGAGTCCAGCCCCTCCATCCCGTAATCCTGGCCGCGAGCCGCGGGACCGGCAGGGAGAGGAATCGCAAAGGCATCTCGAACTCCTCGAGCTTGAGCCGACGCTGCATGATTCGGATTCGTCTCAAGAAGTCGTTCCGCTCCGCCTCGGAGAGGTCCTCGCGCTCGAGCTCGAGCTCCACGACGTGGACGTCCTCGGCCTTGTACTGCTTGCCTGGCTCAGGTTCCCAGCGCGGCCGCGGGCCCGGCTTGTTCCCCTCTTTCTTCTTCGCCGGCGGAGCCGTCTCGCCTCCCATGCGTTCCGCGGCGTCGAGCGCCTTGTCTTTTTTCTTTTCGTCTGGCATTGCACCCCCTACTCAAACCACCTTGACGGGCTGAAGGCGTCGAGAATCGACCACCCTTTGCCCTTCGCCACCACCGCCGAGGCCTCCGGTTTCGCCTCGGGCCCCGCCGAGGCCGCCGGCGTCCCCGCGGCCGGCGCCTCGAATTTCACCTCGAGGCCGAGCTTCTTCTCGAGCTCCGAGATTTTCGCCTTCGCGGCCGCGAGCTCCTCGGCCTGCGAAGCGTTGAGCTGATTGACCTCCTTGAGACGCGCGACCGTCCGCGCGAGCTGCGCGAGCTTCTTCGCGTGTTCCTGGTGGATGGACCA
>JBFZBV010000284.1:0-4786 GCA_041308285.1 Planctomycetota bacterium
CCTCGGGATGGACAGGTCCCTCTCGTCGGTCATGAACCTGTACGACACCGGGTTCCCGTCCTGATAGATCATGACCGTCACGGACGTCCCCTCGCCCAGGAGCACGCGGCCCGACTTCTCCGGATGCTCCTTGCCTTCCCCTTCCGGCTCCAGCGCCCCTTCGGCGGGAAGCTCGAATACCCGCCCGCCGTACTTGATGACAATCGGCCTCGAAGGCGGCTTGCCCTTGTGGACTGAAAGCAGGACCACGTTGGACTCCTTCGGGTGGATGACGTCAGCGCCCCCCTTGATTGGGATGTTGATGCTGAATCCTTCCACCTTGAGGCTTTCGACCTTCATGGGCTTGCCGTCCATGTGCTGAATCCTGTCCCATTCGCCCGATGGATCCACGCGCAGGACGAAGGAGCAGCCGTTGAGGACGATTCTGTTGCCCGGGGTTTTGACTTTGAAGGACTGGCCCTTCAGCTTCGCGGCGAAGAAGCCGGACCGGAATTCCACGAGGCCCATCATCTCTGCGGGCGCCCTGTCGACGGTTATCTTCAGGTCGGAATCCTGGCTCGCGAGCAGCTTCTGGTCGCCGTTGAATTTCACTTCGGCTCCGCCCTTGGCTCCCGGGTGGTATTCGAAAGTGTCCACCTTGCCGGCCGCAGGATCCTGGGGCGGGAGGACGAGGTTGCCGGCCTTTGCGAGGCTCTGAAGGGTCCCTGCGGAAATCGTGAACGTCTTGCCGGGTCCGACTTCTATGTGCTTCTCCGCAATCATGATGTGGAGCGCGGCCTTGTCGGAGATGTTCGCGACGTTCACCGATTTTTCGCCCGTCTTCTCGTCTCTCACGACCTGGATGGAGGCCTGCGATCCCTCGCCGTGGATTACGGTATCGCCTATCGGGAGAAGGACGAGGAGAGGGTTCTTCTTCACGTCTATCGCGGCGCGGCCCGAGACGAGCCTGAACGAGCGCTGGCCCCTGCCCTGCTTCGGGATGAGGAATTCCGCGGAGGAGGACTCCATGACCTGGAACCTCGACCCGTCGCCGTAGAATACGTGCCCGAAGCCGTCCGCGCCGAGAGCGAGCTTGTGCAGTTCGCCTTCCGGTTCAGCCGGAGCGCCCGCAGGCGGCGCTGCCTTGTCGTCGGCGGCCGCGGGCTTGGCGTCCGCGGGAGAAGGCTTCGGAGCCTCTTCCGCGGGCTTGGCGTCCGCCGGAGCCGGCTCGGCCGCGCCTTCCGCAGGCTTGCCTGCGGCTGCCGCCCCGGGAGCTGCTGGGGCTTCGCCGGTCTTGCCGCCTCCATCCTTTGATCCCGTGTCCTGGGCCGGGGAGAGGGCCGGGAACAGAGCGAGCGCGGATACGGCGGCAATGGCGGCAAAAATGATCTTCACCTCGTCATCCCTTTCAAGGAGGAGGGATTAGCGCCAATCCGCTCCGGTGCTTGGACCCTGCATCCGGCATACAAGCAAGCTGCAATTATCTTTTCAGGCGGCATGGGGTGTCAAGCAAATTCGGCCGCTCCAGCAGGCCATGACGAAGCGAGGGCGCGGCGCGTCCGCCGCAACTCCGGGCAGAAATGGACGTAATGCAGCCCGGCCGGGCCCGGCGATGGGCCCGGCGATTTCCGGCCCGTCCGGCTGGCCGGCTAATCCAGCTGCTCCCCAATCCTCTTCCTGCGGACCCGGTCGAGCGGAATCCCGTCGTTCAGGATGCCGTCCAGGAAGGCGCGGTCCATTATCCTCAGCGCCTCGGTCTCCTTCTCGGACAACCTGTTCAGGGATTCCGAATTCCTGACGACCATGGGCGTCAGGAATATCATGAGCTCGGTCCTGGTCTCCTGCACGTCCTCGGACTTGAAAAGCACTCCGATGAGGGGGATGTCTCCCAGTATCGGGATGCTGTATTCCGAGGTGGAGAGCTTGTTGCGTATGAGGCCTCCGATTATGACGGTCTGGCCGTCCTTGACCGCAACGGTGGTCTGGGCTGAGGAAGTTACGAAGACGGGGGCCATCGCACCTTCCGAGATTTGGACGCCCTCGGATTCCGGCGCCATCTCGGACACCTCGGGCATCACTTCCAGCTTGACCAGACCGTCGGGATTCACGTGCGGGGTGACCTGCATCGAGATGCCGACGTCCTCGTACTGGATGGAGTTGATGACGTTGCCCGTGTCGGTGACCCGGGTGTTGGTTATCCTCGGAATCTGGCGGCCGACGTTGATTTTGGCCTGCTGGTTGTCCAGGGCGAGGACGCGCGGGGCGGAGAGGACCTTCATCTTGCCCTTTCGCTTCAGCGCCCGGATGAAGACGTCGATGTTCTCCGATATGAGCTGGTAGCGGAATCCGGTGTTGTTGGATGCGCCCGTGAGCCCGTAGTTGGTGCTGGACTGCCACGACCCGTCGTCGTCCCCCACCTGGACGGAGTCGTTCCATGACCACTCCATCCCCATCTCCGTCTCGTTGTCCAGCGTCACCTCGGCGATGAACACTTTAATCAGGACCTGAGCCCTGACCATGTCCAGCTCGTCGATGAGCCTGCGGAGCAGGGGGAAGTTCTTGGGGTTGGTGGCCAGCACTATGGAGTTGTTGTCCTTGTCGGCCTGGACGCGCACGTCTCCGACGATTTCCTCGTAGCCGCCCTCGCCCTGGCGGGTCCTGGACATGCCGCCGGCCGTTCCCGTGCGGCCGGTCTGGCCGCCCTGGCCGCCGCGGGCGCCGCCGAACAGCAGGTTGAACGGGAACTGCCCTCCGGTCGTTCCCGTGCGGCCGGCCGTCGACCCGGTTCCGGTGGTCCTGTTCTGCAGGAGGTTAGTGAGGAGGGTCGTGACGTTGGTTACGTCGGCGTTCTTGAGGTGGTAGACCATGGTCGTCTGGATTTCCATGGGCCTCAGGTCGAGCTCCTCGACGAGCTTCTCAATCTGGATCATGTAGTCCTTCGCGGCGCGGACGATGATTGTGTTCGTCCTCTCGTCCACGGAGCACTTCACCTTCTGCTGGGGCTGCAGCTTGTCGTCCGGCTTCTCCTGCTGGCCCATGAGCCTGGATATGAACCTCCCGATGCCGCCCTGGTCGCTCTGGCGCCTCTGGGTGTCCTCCTCGAAGATTTCGTTTATGACCTTGGCGACCGACACGGCGTCCGCGTTCTGCAGGGTGAAGGGCTTTATCAGGATTTCCTGGTTCACGCTCTTGTCGAGCGCGTTGATGACCGAGCAGAACTTGCGCACGTTCGTGGCGGTGTCTATCAGAACCAGGCAGTTCGACCTCACGTTGAGCAGAAGCTTCCCCGTATTGGACACGAGGTCCTCCAGCTCCTTTTTAATGTCCGTCACGGACGAGTACTTGAGCGGGATTATTTGCGTTATCACGTTGTCGCCGAACGGCACCTGCTCCGGATCCGCCCCGATGTAAATCTCGAACGTCCTCTTCTTGGCCTCTTCGATCGTGAGCACGATGACGACGTCCTTCACGCGTACCGTGCTCAGCCCGTGCTGGGCGAGCGCGGGGTTGAGGAAGTCCAGCGCCCGGTCCGCCGGCACGGGCTCGAGGCTCACCGCGGTGATTCTCGCGTCGAGCTTGGACTGGACGTCCTTGTGCTTGTCGAAGATTATGGTCCAGCCCGTCTGCCTCGAGAGGTACTCGACGACCTGGGAGATCTTGGCGTCCCTGAGGTTGAACGATATGCTCCCGCGCTGGTCGGGCTTTTCCTGGGCCGCGGCGGCCGGGGCGAAAGGCCCCCAGAATGGGGCGAATGCCATGGTTTCCGCGGCGAAAAGGAGCGCCAGCGCGCGAACCGTCGATTTCCTTGAACTAGTCATCTATTTCTCCTGCAATGTGCCGCCCGCACCGGGCGTCCTGCCGAAGGCCCTCGGAAGACCGGCCGGGGGCCCTACTTCTGGGACGCCTGGCGCTTGGCCCTCAGCTTGTCGAGTATCTCCTTTTCCTTCTCCTTGGACATCTCCGAAGGGGCCGCGGGAGGGGCGGCGCCCGGCGCCTCGGCCTTGGCTTCGGTGCCTGAGCCCGGAGGCGCGCCTCCAATCCACTCCTCCTTCACCGCAATCCCGTCGTGGAAGGACTGGCCCAGGGATATGCCCTGCTTCTTTCCCTCGTGGTCCGTGATTTCGATTCCGTTCACGGTGACGGAGTCGACCTTGATTTTGCCGCACACGCCTCCCTCGGAGAGGAACAGGTCGGTCGCGCCCGACACCTCAATCATCGCGCTGTACCGGTTCGACGCCTTGTCGAACACCACTCCGGTGAGCCTGAGGTTGTCCTGCGGAGTCACCACCTTCCGTTTCGGCGGAGGCGCCTTCTCCTCCTTGGGCGGATCGGGCTTCTGGTAGAGCTTGGGCGAGAACGGGTTCTTGGTGATGACCGCCTCGTAGTGCTCCAGAGGCTTGACCCCGTTGGCCTGGGCCGGTTCCTGGGGCTCCGCGGCCGCGGCCTTGCCAGGCGCCGGCGCAGGTTCCGCCCCGCCGGCCGGCTTGTCGGCGGCGGCGCAGGCTCCCGCGGCGAGGGCCAGCGCAATAATCGGGGCCCAGGCGGAAATGGCAATCCTCATCGTCGACCCTCCTATTCGGCCAGGACGAGCGTGGAAATCCTCATGTTGACCGACAGGCTCTCCCCGCCCTTGCTCTCGCGCGTTATGTCGAGCTGGGATATCTTGAGCAGGCGGGGCGAAGTCTCGAGGTAATAGAGATAATCCCGAAGCTGCCTTATGTCGCATTCGAACCTGATGGCGAACACCATCGTCTTGTACTTCTCCATCATCGTGGTCTGGTCGAGGTACTTGTTGTCGGTCACCTGC
>JBFZBV010000285.1:0-6481 GCA_041308285.1 Planctomycetota bacterium
AACGTCCAAAGGTTCCTCTCTTCCCCCTTCAAGACCGACGTTCTCAGATCGCAACCGAACGCCAGGCAAGGGCGCGCTGGTTTCGCGAAGAAAACGCGACGCGGCGAAGGAAGCGGCAGGGGGGCGCCCCTTGATGCTTTCTGGTGGGCGTCGCTCCGCCGGAGGCAGCTTCAGGCCCGGCGGGAATGGTCAGAAGAACCGATAGATCCCGCAGGCCGCGCCGCGTCCGCTAGCCGGAATAGTCCAGCACCCACGCCTCCAGGGCGGCCGGCAGGTTCCCGGCATTTATCTCCACCGGGCCGGCTCCTTTCCTTTTGACCCAGGCCGCCTTCGGCAGGAAATCGTCCGCGGGCTTGATGGGGAACTTCACCTTCGGGGTCTTGAAGTGCATCGGAACGAGGATTCGGGCTCCCAGGCTCCTGGCGACCGCCATGGCCTGCTTTCCGTCTATGGTGAAGAATCCGCCGAAAGGCGCGAGGGCCACGTCGACGCGGCCGATGCGGCCCGCCGCCTGGGCGCTGAGCTCGTGCCCGAGGTCGCCGAGATGCGCCACGGCGAGGCCGTCCATCTCGATTCTGAATATCAGGATCTTCCCACGCTTGGCCCCTCCCTCGTCGTCGTGGTCCGCCTGGACGCCCAGGATTCTGACGCCCTTGTGCTCGAAGGAGCCCGCCTTGTCGAAAACAGCCGGACCGCCCTTCACCGTCCAGGACGCGTTGTGGTCGTCGTGCTGGTGGCTCACGGTGACGATGTCGGCCTCAACGCCGGTCGAGTCGTACGACAGCGCGCCGTCGAAGCACCCGGGCGAGAACGGGTCGGTCGCCACCCTCGTGCCGTCGGACCCGGTGAGGAGGAACATCGAATGCCCAATCCACTTCATCTTCATGACCCGCCTCCAGCATGGCACGGCACGTCCGGCGCCGGACGGCTCCGGCGGCAGCGGACTCGACAGGGCAGGAACATTTCCAAGAGACTACGCCCCCGGCTCCGCGATGTCAAATCCGCCGCGGGATCGCGGTCGTTATTGACTTGACTTGCGGAATTGAACTATCATTACGCATGAGAGACGCCATTCGGGTCCCTGTCGGGACCCGGCGGCTTTTCTGGGGGGACGCCCGTGAAGAAGCTCATTGTCTCCTGCCCGGGATGCAAGGCCAAGTACGACGTCGGGAAGTTCGAACCCGGCACCAAGTTCAAGTGCAAGACCTGCGGGAAGTCCCTCATCGTCCCGGACGGGGGCGGGGGGAACGCCGAAGCCGAGGAGCCGCAGGCGGCGAAGCCGGCAAAGGCTGGAAGCCACAGGGCAGCGGCCGGCGCGCGCGGCGCTCGGGGCAGAAGGGAAGAATACGACGACGACATGGAAGAGAGGCCCTTCCCGAGGACCAAGAAGGGCCCCAACTGGCCCCTCATCGGCGGCCTCGGCGGGGCGCTGGTCCTCTTCGCCATCATCGCGGTGGTGATTCTGAACAAGGAGTCGGCCAAGGCCGCCGATGAGGCAGCCAAGAGAAAAGCAGCGCAGACGGGCGACCTCCGGGAGCACATCCCGGACCCGGCCGTGGATCCGGCGGCGCAGAACCAAAGCGACCCTGCCAAGACCGAAAAGAAGCCGCCCAAGGAGAAGGACACCGGCGAGTTCAAGAAGGAGACCTACGACCAGGACGACAAGAGGACAATCGACAGCACCGCGGACAGGAAGACCCAGGTGGACCGCCTGATGATGAGGAAGAAAATCTTCGAGGTCGATTCCTCCGTAAAGTCCTCGGCGGAGGACATGCTCGGCAAGTTCAAGGAGAACTTCAACGATCCCCCGGTGGCGCAGGAATTCCTCGACAAGTTCGCGGCCCTCGGCAAGAAGGCCTTCCCTGCGGGCCTCAACTTCATCACGAACATGAACCACAAGAACGAGCAGGACGCCATGGCCGCCTCCCAGCTGTTCGAGACCATCGAGAAGATGGCCGCGGAGTTCTGGAAGTACGAGAACGAATACAAGTACGGAATGTTCGAAGACGGCGAGGAGAAGTGGAAGGCCATCGTCGAGATGAAGGAACTCTGGTCCAAGCACTCCAAGGAATAGCCTTCCCTGCCGGCCGCACGGCGGAAACGCGTTCCGGGAATCCCGGAAGCGTATCCCGCCGCCGTCCGGGATTCTCCGGGTCGCGGAGGGATGCATGACAAGTCCTTTGGCCGGCTCTTCCCGTTTCTGCGCGTCACCCGCGGCCGTCGCCGTCCTACTCGCGGCTGCCGCCCTGCTCACGGCGGGATGCGGCGCGCGCGGCCGCCCAGAACGCACGGAATTGCTGAAGCTGGCTTCCACCGAGGTCCAGCCGCCCTGGTTCCCGGTGCTGTCGGACGTCAAAGCCTCCCCTGCCGCGCTCCCGGCCGCGCCGGCCGACTCGGCGCACGGCGGCGCAGCGCCCAAGGAGGACCCCAACGCCGCCGCCGAGAGGATTGCGCGGAAACTCGCAGAGGAGGCCGCCAGGCTCAGCGCCGAGGGCCGCGCGAAAGCCCAGCCCGACCCGGCCCCGAAAGCCGACCCCAAGCCTCCTTCCGAGGACGCCTCTGTGATGGGCAAGGAGCTCGCCGACCTGGGCGAGCTCGATCCGAAGATTCTCGACCTCGCCAGGACCCTCGACTTCAAGGCTGCCATGGAGACCGCGTCCGGGTTCGGGTCCAAGGTCAAATCCCCGGCCGCAAGGAAGGAAGTCGAGCGGAGGCTGTCCGACCTCAAGGCCATGGAGGCGGCGTTCAAGAGGCTCCTCACGGAGCTCCCGGGCGAGGAGATCGAAGTAGGCGACGACATGTCGATGAAGGTGGAGAGCGCCGACTCCGAGGCAATCCAGGGCAGAATCGGCGCCGCGCTCCTCTCCAAGAAGTGGAGATCGCTCTCGAGGCAGTTCGTCCTCTCCCTCTTCAGCTGGGACGGCATGACGGCCGACGACGAGTACGGCGTCGCCATGCTCGCCTACGCGTTCGGCTTCCCGGAGGACGCCGAGAAGCGCCTCCTGGTGTGCGTGAAGAAGGACCCGGCGAGGACCGCCCTCCTCTCTGAGGTGATTTCCGCCCGCAGGGGCTCGCCCCTGGGCCTCGAGCTGTCCCCCTACAAGGGCGAGTGGGTGACGGCCGAGGAGAAGGGCCTCCTGGACAAGGGCTACGAGAAATACCAGGGGAAGTGGATGAGCCCCGAGGAGGTCATGAAGGCCAAGGGGTTCGTGTTTTACGAAGGCAGATGGCTGACGCCCGATCAGTACGAGAAGGCGACGAGGCAGGAGAGGCAGCTTGCGGAGCTGGCCAAGAAGCTCACGCCCAAGGGCCTCATAGACCAGCCCGGCGCGGACCACGAGGCGCTGGAGTGGGACAAGCGCCGCAAGTTCGCCTTCGCGGGCGGGCACTACACAATCGAAGCCGACCTCACGATGGACTCGGTCAAGGACATCGCCTACATAATGGAGGTCCTCCACGCCAATTTCCGCAGGATTTTCGGCGTGAAATCCACCCCGAACTTCGCGGTCCTCGTCGGCAAGAACAAAGAGGAGTACGACACGATTCTCGGCGGAGGAGGGCTGGGCAAGTGCGGATCGAACGGCGAAATCTCGACGTTCTTCCAGCCGCCCAACACCACGATGGTGCTCATGCACGAGGGCACGCACCAGTTCATCTTCAAGGTCGCACCGTCGTGCCCCACCTGGCTGCACGAGGCGATGGCCACGTACTTCGAGTGCAGCAAGTTCGTCTTCAACCCGAAGACCAAGACCATGGACCTCAAGACGGGCCTCCTGAACCGCTGGAGACTCGGCCCCATCCAGCAGGAAATCAGGAACAACACCTGCACGCCGCTCAGGGAACAGATAAACGGCAACATAGGCGGACTCCAGATGTACCACCAGGGATGGGCCCTGTCGTTCTACCTCATAAACGCGAAAAACGGCTTCTACGCGCCGCGCATCTTCAACTACCTCGAGAAGCACGCCGGAAAGGGCGGGCAGGGCAGGAAGAAGGGCGAGCGCGAGGACAAGCAGGTCATGCGCTTCATGAAGGCCATGGGCATATACGACATGAACGAGTTCGAGGAGGACTGGAAGAAGTTCATCATGTCGCTGGACATCTCGAAATCCGAGGACTTCAAGTCCGGTCATGAATAAAGCCTGCAACCTCGCCGTCGTGGTGATGGCTGGCGGATTGGGCACCAGGTTCTGGCCCGCGAGCACGCCCTCGAAACCGAAGCAGTTCCTGAGCTTCGCGGGCGGGCCCAGCCTCCTCCAGGAATGCTTCGAAAGGGCGCTGTCCCTCGCCCCGCCCGCCGGAATCCTCGTCATGACCAACGCCGCCCAGAAGCGCCTCGTCCTGGAGCAGCTGCCCGCCGTCCCCGAGGCGAACGTCGTCTGCGAACCCTTCCGCAGGGACACGGCCGCCGCCGTCGCCCTGGCCGCCGCGCTCTGCGCGCGGCTCTTCGGCGACCCCGTCATGGCGGTCTTCCCCTCCGACCACGCAATCCGCCCCCTGGACGTGTTCAGGAAGACCGTGCTCTCCGCTGCCGGGGCTGCCGCTTCCGGGACCGGCCTGTTCACCTTCGGAATAAGACCGGCCTCGCCTGAGACCGGCTACGGCTGGATCGAAAAGGGACGAGAGGTCCTGGACGACGGGGGCGTGAAGCACTTCGAAGTCGGGAATTTCAAGGAGAAGCCGGACCTGCCGACCGCAAGGAAGTACCTCGAATCCGGCCGCTTCCTCTGGAACAGCGGCATGTTCGTCTGGAGGGCGTCGGCGATTCTGGATCGCATCAGGCGGTTCCTCCCTGCCCATCACCGGGCCGTGCTCCAGGCGGCGGAGTCGCACGGATTGCCCGGCTGGGATGCGGCCCTGAAGGCCGCGTTCGATCCGCTCGAATCCGTATCCATAGACTACGGCGTCCTGGAGAAGGCTTCCGGGGTGACGGCCGTCGAAGCCCTGTTCGAATGGAGCGACGTGGGGGGCTGGACCGCGCTCGAGGCGATCATGGCACGGGACGGGGCGGGCAATTTCGCGAACTGCGGAGTGGACTCCCTCGACTCCACCGGCAACATAGTCTATTGCGAGGACCCGGGCCGGCCGGTCGCGCTTGTCGGGGCCAGGGATCTCATCATAGTGCACGCCGGGGGCAGGATTCTCGTGGCGCACAAGAGCAGGGCCCAGGACGTGAAGAAGCTCGTTGAACGCCTCGGCAAAGGCTGACGGAAGGCCCCCGGCCGTCGAGGAGCGGCCGGGCGGGAACGTCCGGCGGTCGAGTCCGTGCAGCCCGGCTTCGCATCCGATTCCGTAGTTTTTATTCATGTGAAGTGGTCATGAACGAGGTCCTGCTCGAATACGGCCCGGGCGCGCGCGACATGAAACGCGAGCTCGTCTTCTCCATGGTCCTGCTCGCGCTTTTCCCCATCCCAGTCCTCTGGGCGCTCGGCAGAATCCTGCCCGCGGAGTCCAGCCTGCCTTCGTACGCGATGCTCGGCGCGATTTTCGTCGTCGAACTGGCATCGGCTGCAGGCAGGACCGCCATGCTCAGGGCGATGGAACGTACCTCCATCCGGGTCGATTCCGCGGGAGTCGAGAAGCGCATAGGGCGGTCCGCGGAACGGATTGATTTCGCCGAAATCGCCGAAATCCGCGTCTCCAGGTCCTTCCTCTTCTTCGGGATTACCTCGATTAGGCTCAAGGGGAGCAAGGGGCGGAGCATGTACGTCCCGGCCTGGGGCGCGGGCGCCGAACTGCTCAGGGCGGTCGGGAGCATGGTCCCCCCCGCGGCGATAAGGAGCGCGGATGCGAGGAGATACGCATTCGCGCTGTTCTACTCGGCGATTATGTTCGCACTGCTGACGGGCTTCGTCTCCGGCGAGGTGCCGGCTTCCGCCGTGCTCTTCGCGGCGTCCTTTTCGATTGCAGCCCTCCTTTTCAGGTTCCCGGCGCATCACATGCTGGGCAGGGGCTTCCGCGCGGCCGGCAACGTGCTGTCGACCGGGCTGGCGGCCTGCGTCGTGGCTGCCGGCGCCGCGGCGCTGGCGTCCGAGCTCGCGGCTTCCGCCGAGGTCGCGCGCGCCGCTGCGGAAGCGTCAGCCGGCGGGCCCGGCAGGCCGGCGGCGGTCTTCGACCTCGCCAGAATCGGCGGGCCCAGGGCCCTCCGAGAGCTGCTGCGGCTGTCCCGGTCGGCCGACGCCGAGGCGAGGAAGGACGCGGCACTCGCATTGGGCGGTTTCCGCGACCGCGAAACCTCGAGAACGCTCGATGCCATGCTGGACGACGTGGATGCCGAGGTGAGGAGGTCCGCCGCCTACGCTCTCGGCGGGTCCATGCGCATGAAGAGCGTCCCCCGGCTGGTCTCGGTGCTGTCCAGGAAATCGGAGGACGCGGGCGTGATAAAGGCGGTCAACGCTTCCCTTGAAAGGATTACCGGAGAGACGCTGCCTGAAGTCCTGGATTCCGCCTGGATAGAGGATCACGAACGCCTGATGGCCGC
>JBFZBV010000286.1:0-3182 GCA_041308285.1 Planctomycetota bacterium
TCTTCGTCTTCGGATCAATCAGCATCGGCCCGAAACCGGTCACGGCGCCCTGCGCGGAAACGGCGTCCGCGAGTTTGACATCCCACGTTTCGACCTCCTTGCGCCTCTGGAGCTCAATCGCCTTGATTGCCGGCGTGAACCACGCGTCGTAAGTTCCCCTGAACCGGCCCGATTTGGTGACGCGGCCGGCGAAACGGAACGTGAAGACGATTCTGGTCATGGGCAAAAGAATCGCCGCGGCAGGCGCACCCGACGTGTCGCCCACGAACTCGCCCTCGTACGTGCCGCGCCAGTACTGGGCATCGCCAGCATCGGCTGACTCCGCCGCGCAGGCAGCCTGGCACGCGGCCATTGACGCGACTGCGGCGAGGACTGCAGGAACAAGCATGCAGGTCCGAATCACCCCTACCGGGCGCGAAACCAGCCTCATAGGAAACCCTCGCAAAAACGCCAGTCATTAAAATCCGTTTTGCCCGCGGGCGGTCCGCGATCCGCCCAGGCGAATACAGACGCCACGAACGCCTCATAATATTACGATGTACTGCCGCAATTACGAGCCGGCGGGGCTTTCTGATTAGAGCGTGGCGGTCGGGCACAGGAACCGCCGAAGTATGTGTCCTGATTTCATTTCGAACAGCTGTCTCCTGGCCACCTGTTAATTTTGCATTTGGACCCGGTCCGATTCAATAACGCCCGCTCGCAACCACTGGAATTCCATCGTGTTGCATCGGCGGTCACCGTTTAAAACGATATTTGGGACCTGGTCCCAAATCAAATCGGGACCTGGTCCGCTTTGCACAGCTTAAGCCGGATTTCATAAAGAGGCGGGCACCTCGATTCTGCGATGCTGTCGTCAGGGTGGAAGCAGCAGTTTGGCCGGCGAACGGCCCTGGCTTCACTTGCCCTTTGGCAGCTTGATTCTGCCGAGCTCGAGGCCGGCCCAGGCTGCGACGGGCGTGCCCTGGTAGGCGGCGGCAAGCTCCTTGAGCGCCGCGGCTAGCTCCTCCGGAGTCGCCTTCCTGCCGAGGGCGGCCCGGACCTTCTGCATGCCCTCCTGGATGAGCTTCTCGCGCTCTTCCCTCGAGGACTGCACCGCCTCCTCCATGGACTGCCATCCCTCTGCGGCGAAGATGAAAGCCTGGTGGAGCCTTATGGCCTTTCCGGGTGCGTCCTTCGCGCACGACTCCGCCTCGCGCTTCAAGGCCTGGGCCTCGGCCTTGTCCGGCTCGGTCATGTCCTGCTTCAGCCTCGACAGCACGGCCCTCATGGCGGCGACGATGACGTCCGGGTCGGCGCCGCGCGCGGGCTCGATTCCGGCCAGCGCGGGGTCGGCGTAGTCGCCCTTGGAATTGAGGAAGAACATGGTCGGCGTGGCCTCGACCGCATCGCCGCACTTTCCCGCGAACCACTTGAAGTCGTCCTTCCTCGTGGGATCGACGCAGAGCCAGACGAAGGAGGACGAGAGCTTGTAGATTCTCCCGTCCTCGTGCAGGGCCTTGACCATGTACATGCTGAGCTTGCAGGTGTTCTGTATGAAGCACACGGCGATGGGCTTCTTCCCCTCGCCGGCCTGCTTCAGGGCGTCGTCCGAGCCCCTGGCCCAGGGCAGGTTGAGCGTGAGCTTGTCGCCCGCCGCGGCCGGGCGGATCATGAATGCGAGCGACAGGGCCGCGACCGCATGCCACCTCATCTCTTCCTCCCCCACAGCGGCGTGAGCGTCCTCGCGTGATGCTCCTCGGACCTGACGCTCTCGAGCCCCTCGCCGGTCACCGACGTGACCGCGTAGTAGTAGTCGTCGTTGGGAACCACTTCGAGGTCCCTGTATATCGTCATGCCCTTCACGGGCTTCTCGGTGAGCCTCTTGTAAGGCCCGCCGGGCTTGAGGCTCCTGTAGACGTGGTACCCCGCCACTCCTTCGGTCCCGCCCGGCCGCCAGGAGAGGTTGACGCAGTTCGTCCCCGCGTCGTGGGAGAGCAGTATGGGCGGCGCAGGGGGGACCTCCAGGCGGACGGAAGCGCTCCACTTCCCGCCCTCCTTGTCCCTCATGGCGAGCATCAGCACGATTGGCCTGCCGTCGTAGGCCGGGTCCAGGCCGAAGACGAAAGCCCTGGATTCGAGCGCGTCGTCTGGCTTGACGGCCCCGATTTTCATCTCGGGCTGGCCGATTTTCACCGCGGAATCCTCCGACGACAGGACGAGCACGCAGTCAGAGGCGGGCTGGTTGCCGGAGTTGAAGATCGTGAAGAAGATTTCCGCCTCGCCCCCGGCGTCCTCCCAGCCCACGCGGCCGTCCTTGTTGCCCTTCTTGTCCTCGACGCGCACCCTCACGCAGCGCAAGGCCGGGCCCTGGACGGGCAGCGGACTCCGCCATGCCCATGCGCCCTGGACGCCGGGCTTCTCGAGCCTGACCTCGGCCCAGACCTGGCCGCCGGGCCGGGTCGAGGCGGGCACGGAAACAAGGAAGGACCCGTCCGGCCTGGCGGCGTCGAACTCGCCCCTCTCCACTTTCACGCGCGGGTCGCCGACGGCCAGTTTCAGCGTGCCGGCCTCGGGCGGGGAGTCCCACTTGAGCCGGATTTCGACCTTCTCGTCGGGCGTGAGGTCGCCCCTGCCGTTGCCCTTCGATTCGCCCTCGGAGTCGTCGTCCACCAGGATCCTCGGCGGCGTCTGCGCCCCGGACTCGGCCTTGGCCACTTGAACGGAGGAGCTGTGCGGCGCGTGGTTCTGCGCGATGACGGACAGTTGCGCCTTGCCTACGGCCTCCGGCGCGGAAACCGACGCCCAGCCCTCGGCGTCAGTCTCGGCGTTGAGATACGTGCCGCGCTGCACGACGCAGACCCTCGCCCCGCGCAGGCCGGCGCCGTCCGGGCCGAGAACCCTCACGCGGCCCGGAACGCCGG
This sequence comes from Planctomycetota bacterium, assembly GCA_041308285.1. Classification (GTDB taxonomy): domain Bacteria; phylum Planctomycetota; class JAKEIC01; order JAKEIC01; family DYIT01; genus PPR-0505. The sequence goes on from JBFZBV010000286.1 coordinate 2,901, forward strand.
CCTTGAGGTCCGACTCGACTTTCAGGGTCCCGGGCTTCGCTGTGTACACCCACATCTCGGGCTCGCCCAGGGTGTTCAGGTACTCGTTCATCCACACGTCCTGGGGGTGCTTGCTCTTGGCCTGGGCGAGCGCGCGGGAAATCTGCGGCGCCTCCCCGGTGAAGACCAGCTCGTAGAAGGTCCTCGACACCGGCGAGGCGAAGGACGAGTCCGTGTAACCCGTGTACGCCACGGACCCGCCCTTGGGGTTCAGGAGGAACGCGATGCCCATGGACTCCCACG
>JBFZBV010000287.1:0-3238 GCA_041308285.1 Planctomycetota bacterium
TCTCGCCGGGGTTGCCTGCCAGCATGCCGCCTGCGCCGGCTGGCCTTATGGTGCCGGACCCGGACGAGGAGACCTTCTTCTCGATTTCCTCGCGGACCTGGTTCATGGTGGCGAGGCTCTCGAAGTATTCCGGCGGCGGGAGCTTCTCGTCCAGGAACTTGCCCACGTGCGCGGCCATGGACGCGGCCAGCGTCTCCTCGACTATGGCCTTGACCTTGTCCGCTCCGAGCCCGCCGCCGCCTCCGCCGCCGCCTCCTGAGTCCTTCATCTTGGCGCTGACCGCGGCATCGACCAGGGACTGGAGCTGCGCAGGGGAAGGCAGCCCTCCTGCGGGGCCGCCGCCGGCCTTGGCCCCTGCCGTGAACTCGCGGGCCTTCGATTCCACCACGGTCTCGATGAGCCCCCGGAAGTCGGGCGACTCGAAGAACTTCTCGATGTTGCCCGTGATGGACGTTTCAATCTCGGTCTTGAGCTTGCCGATGTCCGGCGCGGCCGCCCCGCCGCCCTGCTGGGCAAGCTTGTCGATTTGCTTCTGGACCTTGCCGACCTCGACCTTCACCTGCTTCACGAGGCCCTGGGCCTCGCGCATGAGGATTTCCTCGGTGACCTTCCTGCCCTCCTCGCGGGCGATATCCCTTATTTGCGCCGGGTCTCCGCCGCCGCCTCCGCCGCCCTTTTCGGCGAGCACCGCCTCCACGGCGTTCGAGAAGAGAGTGGAGTTGAAGGCCCCGGAAATGGCCACCTTGATGGTCTCCTCCACCTGCCGCGTCACGTCGTCCGCCGTGAGGCCTTCCTGGGACAGGGCTTCGGTGACCTGCCTGCCCGTCACCCTCGCCAGGTCCGGCGACTCGGCGAAGTCGATGAACTTCTCCTCGAGCATCCCCTTCAGGTCCTGCTTTATCCTCACGATGAGTTCCTTGGCCTCCTCGGCCAGGACGGAGCCCGTGACCTCCTCGACCACGGACTTCACCTTCTCCTCGATGCCGGCCCCGCCGGCGGACAGCCCCTGGCCGGCCGGTATTGCCTCGAGGTCCTTCCTGGTCGCGAAGTCCATGGACTTGAGCTTCTGGTCGGTGGATGATTCCATCCGGCGGATTAGCTCGTCGCCGGTCGCGTCCATCTCGAGGGATACCTTGTCCTCGATTAAGGCGGTCAGCCTGGCGTCGAGTTCGACCCCGGAGCCCTGAGAGGATGCAGCCGAGGCGGACTCGCGAATCATGGCGGAGAGCCGCTGCTCGAGCGCGCCAATCGGCCCCTTCACGGCATCCTCGACGAAACGCTTCGCCTCTTCTGAGGCGGACCATTCGCGCACCGCGTCGCCGGCCGCGAACCTCACCGCGTCGAGGTCGGGCTTGCCGCCCTGCGCCGCGCCGATGCGGGACTCAATCGCCGCAATCAGGGGCTCCACCAGGGGTCCGTCGACCTGGGTCATGTCCTCCCGTAAATCCTGGAGGTACTCGTCGATTACGGAGCGAATCGCCTCTTCCACCAGGCCGAGGGCTTTGTCTTTCTGCTTTCTTGCCATCTCAAAATCTCCGCAAACCGCGCGTGCAGGTAAAAAAAAGATTCTATTCCGGCCCCCCGGCCAAATCAAGGCACTACTCCCTTATGGCCTTCGCGACCTTGAGAAGGTCCTGCAGGAGCTCGTCCGGGTCGCGGTACCTTTCGTCCGGGTTCTTCGCAATCATCCTCATTATCGTGTCGTTAATGACCCGCGGGACCGCAGGGTTCACGTAGTCCGGCGGCACGGGCATCTCCTCGACGTGCTGAATCATGATTTCAGCCGGCGTACCCTCCTCGAAAGGCCTGCGGCCCGTGATGAAATAATAGAAGCTCGCGCCCAGGGAATAGATATCGGACCTTATGTCGAGGGCCTTCCCCTGGACCTGCTCGGGCGAGATGTAGTAGGGCGTGCCGAGTATGACGCCGACCCTCGTAATCTTCTTGGAGGCGCTGTGCGTCTTGGCCAGCCCGAAGTCGGTCACCTTGACGATGCGCTCTGCGCCCGTAATCATGATGTTGTCGGGTTTTATGTCCCGGTGGACGATGTTCTCGGAATGCGCCTTGTTGAGCGCCTTGCAAACGTCGATGACGATGCGCGTCGCCTCTGACGCATCAATCGCCTTCTCGTGGGTCATTATGTTCTCCATGGTCTCGCCGTCGACGTACTCCATGGCTATGTAGAGGTAGTCGGCGACCTCCCCCACGTCGTAGACCTGCACTATGTTCGGGTGGGTGAGCTTGGCGACGATTCGCGCCTCCCGGATGAACCTGTCTCTGACGTCCTTGGTGGTCTTCTTCGTGATTGGCAGGAGCTTGAGCGCGATGAGCTTGTCGAGCCCCTTGTGCCTCGCGAGGTATACGAGCCCCATCCCGCCCTCGCCGAGCTTGCGCTCTATGAGATACTGGTAGATGTCCCTGCCTATGTTGCGGTCGCGAATCTGCGTCTTCGAGTCGAAGATCGTCCGGTCGACGACAATCGTGTCCCCCTCGCGCGGGACCTCGAGAATGGTCCGGCACATCCTGCACTTCACCCTCTTGCCCGGGTCGTACCCCTCGACGTTGTACTTGGTCTGGCACACTTTGCACTGCAGGATGGTCTTCTTCTGCTTGCCGAGTATGAGGTGGACCTCGTCGTTCGTGAGGTAGCCCTTCTCGATCATGATTTGGCCGAGCATGACGATGCGGCCGTCGCGCCGGAGCTTGTCCTTGATGGCAAGGCACTCCACGAGCTCCTTGGCCGTGATCATCTCGTGCTTCAGCGCTATCCTGCCGAACAGGTTGTCGGGGTTGGCTTTCATACGGGCCGTTCAAAAGCGCCTGCGCGGGGTAAAATAGCATATACCGTGCCGCTGGGCAAGATCGAAGCGCGTCAGCCTTCTTTTCCGGAGCACGGCGCCGTGGTATCATGGTTCTTCCTGGTTCGAATCCGAAGGTCGTTGCCAAGGAGCATATTATGAATAAAAGCCTTGCCGCAGCCGCTGCGCTCGCGGCGCTCGCTCTCTCCGGAGCCGCCGCGGGAGCCGCCACCATCGACGACCTCACGCTTGGCGACCACTGGGCCGGCGAAAAATGGGACAAGGATTCCCTCAGGGACCGGACCGTGGTCGTCGAGCTCTGGGGCTACAACTGAGGTTCGTGCATCGCCGGCCTCCCGGACCTTGTGAAATTCCACGGGAAGAACAAGGCTCGGGGCCTGGTCCTAATCGGCATACACTGCCAGAACGTGCCGATGGAG
>JBFZBV010000288.1:0-2827 GCA_041308285.1 Planctomycetota bacterium
AATACGTGGTCATTACACATTTCCTCCCTTCACAGAGGCCGCATATCGGCGCGCCTTCCTGAGCGTCGCATCCACGCGGTAGTAGGTGAGGCCGCGGTTGCGGCTGATGCACGACTTGGAAAGCCCGCCGATGAAATGATCCCTCACGATGCTCAACTCCCGGCCGTTGAAATCCTCGCGATTGCCAAGGCAAACCTCATACGTCTCGTCCGTGAGCCTGCGGAGGATCCGCCGAATGCGCCGCCCGACGCTCTGGGGGGTCAGGCCCATCAACTGCCCGATCTGCCGGAGGCTGTTGCCGTGCTCCAGGTACATCTGGGCCAGGGCGCGGTCCTCGCCGTCGAGCCGATCGGCTCGCATCCGAAGGGTCTCGACGCTCGCGCGGGTCTCATGCCTCCGCCATACGCCCAAGGCCGTCTCGCCACCTTCCACACGCCTCATGCTCCCACTCCTGTGCGAACGGGCACAACTCCAGAACATGTTCAAACAACCACGTTTCCCATCATAAACACAGCGGAAAAGCTGTCAAGCATTTTGTTGTATTTTTAGTAATCTTTTTTCCAAGTATGTCCAACAGGATTGAGCCCTCCACCCCTAACGTTCGTCTCCGAGGCCACTTGTGAACGGGTGGGGCGGAGGAAAGGCCCTTGGTTGTCGTGCTGAGCCGGGCCGGCACCCGGGCCACGAGCGCGTCCAGGCTCGGTCCGTGCTCCGGCCTGATTCTTCGCGATACTCAGGAGGACCGAGTCGGTGTGCGGGGCGGCCGGGTTTTCGTTGATTTTCGCTGGATTCGCGCACCGGGGCGCGGGGGAAAACGCATGGCGCGTCAGATTTTTTTTATTCGTTGGCCCAGCGGGACTTGCGAGCGGTTGCGTACCCGGCGGCGCGCGGATTTTTCGACGGATTCGCGCACCTTCGTCCCAGGGTAGAAGGACACTCGAATTCGAGTTCGAGGACCGCGAGCACGCTCGCTCGAGTTCGAGGTTCGAGATTCGAATTCGAGGGCTCGCGCCCCGGGGATTCGATTTCGAATTCGTCGAGGTCGCGATGGAACGGAAAGAGCCGTGCGTCAAAGAGAAGCTGCTGTGCCTGTTCGAGTCGCTGGTGACGATGGTTCCGCCGCGGTCCGTGAGCGATCGCACGGGGCTATGGAACATCTGCCAGTGGCTCGCGCGGCGCGCCGAGAGCGGCGAGGATGTGGACGTGCTGATCAGGGAGGTGCTCATCTATGCCCAGGAAGCCAGTAACCCGGAATGCCGCAAGCCCGGCGCGGTCTTCGTCTCCCTTCTCAAGCGGCGCATGGCGTACACGCCACAGGCCCGTTCAGGTCCCTCTGACGGACCTGCCCGAGGACCTGGCGCGGGCGGCGGCAGGGGACGCCTCCGCCGTGGCCTTCCGAACGGCCCGCGGTGATTTCGGGCTGGTCAGCCGGTGCGACTGGCCGGTCGTCGCCCAATGGGGATTCGGCCACGACCATCGAGGCTATCTCATCGCCGGCGGGAGCCCTTTGCACGAGCGGCTTATCCGTCCGCTGACCGGCTTCAACGCGCACCACCGCAATAGTCTCAAGGCCGACAATCGGCGTCGCAATCTGCAGGTCCTGCGTCACGCCGTTCACCGGGCCCTCCACGCCCGCGAAGCGCGAGGCTTGCGGACCGGCCTGGAACGCCTCGGCGTGCGATGGATGGGTCGCTGGGGGCGCGACGGCGCAACCTATGTTGGGTGCTTCGGGTCCTGGGAGATCGCAGCGTGTGTGCGCGACGACGCTCTGCGTCACGAGGCCAAAGGCGCCATGTCTGTCTTCGACGGGACCATCCTCGACCGCGACGTGTCCGACTTGTTTGCGGCGCAGGCCGGCAAGGCGATGGGCTTTACGTTCGTGGCGCGAGGCGACGGCGAGGTCCGCCACCTTTCCGGGATCGAGCGGGCCAAGGTCGTAGACGCCGTGATGGCCGAGCGGCTGAGGGAAGGCGGCATTCTGCTGATCTGGTCGGGCAATCGCAACCAGTGGCGGCGCGTGCCGCTGACGGGGCTGCTCTGGGTCACCGTGTCGGGGCACGCCATTCGCGTGCTCCACATGCGGGAGGGCTTGACATGCCGTATCTGACGAAAACCGAGGGAGCGGCGGGTCCCAAACCCGGCACGCACGCGCGGGGCAACCTGTTTGGAGACCTCGTGTGCCCTGAATGTGGAACCCAGATCGTGACGCCGCCGGGGTTTGCGATCCTGCCGGGCTGGGGCCGCTGCCCACGATGCACCAAACCCTTTCGGGTGACCGGCTCTGTCGCGCGTTACTGCAACCAGCGATCGCAAGGTTTGGGAAGGGACTAAGACATGAGCGTTCGTAAGCTGAAGCCGGCCAGGCCAATGGACACGACGACCAGGATTCGAGCGAAAGAGGCGGTGGCCCGGTTGGGGGACGGCCCTTTGACGGAAGGGGCCGTCTACGTCCGGCTGATGCGATTGGCCCGGCGGCAGTACCGGGCCTTGTGTGATTTGGCCGGCAGCGCCCAGCCACACGTGGTGACGGACTTCGCGATGCGCGTCACGGGAGTAAAGGCCGGGGCGGCCTCGGCGCGACAACGGGTTGCTGAACTCGACGGGGTCACCTGACGACCGCGCGAGCCGGAGGCGGCTGTCTCGGTTTGGGTCGATTTTCGACCCACAGGCGGGCCAGGCGAGGGAGTGAAAACGCCTGTCGCGCGAGATTTTTTTTATTCCTTGCCGCATCGGGACTTGGACGCGTTCGGAGGTCGCACGGGCTCGTCATTTTTCGACCCCCGCGCGCACCTTCGTCCCAGGGTGGAAGGACATTCGAAATGCGAAG
>JBFZBV010000289.1:0-4012 GCA_041308285.1 Planctomycetota bacterium
GCTATCCCGTACTCGTGCTTTCGTGCCGCGTATTCGTTCCCGTCCACGTTTTCGTACACGTACACGACTTGCATGGAACGAGAAGGCGCCGGAGAAGCTCGGATGAGCGAGGGGAAGTGGAGAATTGAATCCGGGGACGCCTGTCATCCGGAGACCATAAACAATCCGCAAAACGGGTGATTTGAACGACTGTCTCAAGGATGTGACCGATTCGCGTGATTCCGACCTGACCGACTTCAGCGCGGCCACCATCTCGTGGACGACGATTCCGCGCGCGACTCTTCATCGCTGCCGCCGGGCCGGTCACGGAGTTCGGGCCTTGGCAATCAGATAACCGGCTTTCCGGCCCGGGATGCGGGGCCTTCGGACGGCCGCGGATTTCCATCCGCAACGTCTTGTCCTGCAGAGGATTGGGAGCGCCAATCACCCCGGACGATTGGCGCAGCAGGGCACCGAATTTGCATCCGGATTAGCATGCTCAGGACGCCTGTTTCTTCCGGGTCCGGATCTCCAGCCGCCATGGTCGGGATGTCCATTCTCCTCCCCGCCCTGCTTTTCATCTGCTCGTGCAGCGGATCGGGGAGCGGGCCTGCAGGCCCCCCTCAGCCCGCTTCGTGGCGCACCATGGAACCTCTGGCCCTGACCACCTGCTGGAACGCCGTGTGGTGCGCCTCCCGCGACGACGTCTTCATAGTGGGGCAGGCCGGCGCGATTCTTCGCTTCGACGGATCGGCCTGGACTCTCATGGATTGCCCCTCGGTAGCGGACCTGAACGCCGTGTGGGGCGCAGCCTCGGACGACGTGTACGCCGCAGGGGTAGGAGGGGCTCTCCTCCACTTCGACGGCGTATGCTGGCGCGATCTCTCCTCTCCCGGGTACGGGACAATCAACGCCCTCGCGGGAGATCCGGAATCCGGCATCTACACCGCGGGATACCACGGCAAGGTGATGCACCTCGACGGCGGCTCCTGCTGCGCCCTGGAGGCGCCCACGGGATGCGACCTCCAATGCGTCTGGGCGTCCCCCGGCCCGGTCGTGCACACAGGAGGCGCGTACGGGACCATTTTCACCTGGACCGGGGAATCCTGGATTTCCCTTGGCGACATGCCGGCCGCAATGGCCGACATGTTCGGCTTCCCCGGCGGCCAGGCCTTCGCCTGCGGCGCCGGCGGCGCGATTCTCGCGTTCAAGGACGGAGCCTGGTCCGCAATGGATTCCGGATCCGGATGCTCCCTTTCCGGAATCTGGGGGAGCTCGCCGGACAGCCTGCACGCCGTGGGCGAGGGGGGCGCGCTCCTCCGGTACGACGGCAGCGCCTGGACCAGGACCGAAACCGCCGTGTGGACGGACATCAACGACGTCTGGGGGTCCTCAACGGACGACGTGTACGCCGTCGGCCGCGACGGCTGCGTGCTCCATTTCGACGGCGAGTCGTGGACGAGAATCAGAGGCGTCGAACGGTTCAGCCTGCGCGGCGTGTGGGGCAGTTCCGCAGCGGACGTCTTCGCGGTCGGCAGGAAGAGCGTGCTGCGCTTCGACGGGACCGCCTGGACCGCCTCCGCCGAATCGCATGCCTCCCTCAACTGCGTCCACGGGACCGGCCCGTGCGAAGTGTTCGCCGTGGGCGACTCCGGGGCCATCCTCGAGTTCGACGGATCGATCTGGAGGCCGATGGACGGAGGGACCTCGGAATCGCTCCATGCGGTCTGGTGCTCTCCCGAGGGGCCGGTCTTCGCCGGAGGAGCGGGGGGCACAATCCTGAGATGCGATCAGGGCGCGTGGACGGCCATGGGCAGCGGGACCGCCGAGCGAATCACGGGTCTCTGGGGCGCCTCTGCGGAAGACGTCTTCGCCGTGTGCGACGGCGGAGCGGTGCTCCGCTTCGACGGGTCGGGATGGAGCACGGTGCACTCGGCCGCGCCGCTGGCGCTGAACGGCGTCTGGGGATCGTCGTCGACTTCGGTCTTCGCCGCCGCATCGGCAGGGCGGGTCCTGCGCTTCGACGGAATCTCCTGGACGGCCCTGGAGACCGGGTCTTCGGCGGACATGGCGGCCGTGTTCGGCTTCTCCGGCTGCGAGGTCTACTCCGCCGCCTCCTCGGGCGCGGTTTTCAGATTCGACGGGCAGGCATGGGCGCTCATCGGCGCACTGCCCTGCGCGGACGGCATCTGGGGTTCCGCGCCTGCCGATTTGTACGTGGCGGGCCGCGAGGACGTCCTCTCCAGGTACGACGGTTCGGCCTGGCACGCCGTCCGGGATTCCCTGCCGCCCGATTTCTACGGCGTCTGCGCCGCCGGCGGGACGGTCATCGCCGTAGGGGAGTCCGGAACGGTTGCGCGGTGGGACGGCTCGGGCTGGACAGAGCAGGAGTCCGGCACGAGCGAGCACCTCTTCGACGTCTGGGGCGCGGGGGAATCCGACGTGTTCGCGGCGGGCGCGTCCGGAACGATGCTGCACTTCGACGGGCTGGCCTGGACCGCGATGGAGAAGCTCACGTCCCAGCACCTCATGGGGATTCACGGGACGGCGGGCGACGACGTCTTCGCCGTCGGGACGTGGGGAGCGGTGCTCCGCTACGACGGCCGCGTCTGGTCGATGCTCTTCAACTCCTGCGCGAGCCACCTCAACGCCGTGTACTGCCCCTCCCGCAGGACGGCCGTCATGGTCGGGTCGGGCGGGTCCGCCCTGCGCTACGAGGGCGGGTTCTTCAGCGAGATTTGCACCGGGACCTCCGAGCACCTCTACGGCGTCACAGGCTCGTCGGGCACCGACCTGTACGCCTGCGGATCATACGGGACCCTGCTCAGGTTCGACGGGGCCGAGTGGACGCGCATGAACACGGGCCTCCTCGTGCAGGAGCACATCCTGGGCCTCGCTCAGGGCCCGGGGGGCGCCTTCTTCGCAGCGGGGACCTACGGGACGGTGCTCGGACTCGACGGCGGCGCATGGCACGTCCTCGTCAGCGGCCCGCCCCGCTATTTCGTGGGGCTCCCCCCCCCCATGTTCTGGTCGTTCCCCTGGACGATCCACGGCGTATGCTTCACGGAGACGGGCGCGATGTTCGCTGCCGGGGAACGCGGAGCCATGCTGGTGAGCAGGTGACGCAGCGCATGCCCGGGGCAGGGCGCTACTGCTTGGCTCCGCAGGCCGTGCAGAATCGGGCATCGGCCGCAAGGGGCCTGCCGCAGCGGGAGCAGGTCCCCACGGCGCGGGCGTCGAACTGTGATCCGCAGGAAGTGCAGAACCTGAAGTCGATTCTGTTCTCGGCCCCGCACTTGCGGCATCTCCGGGAACTCCTGACTATCCTGATTCTCACGTCCGCATCGGCGGATTCCGGGCCGGGATCCTGCCGGTCCCGGCCGAACTCGGCGAGCATCTCGCCGGCGTCCCTGAACCTGAGGTTCATGCTGGTGTACGACTTCCGGAAGACGGCGTCCGCCTTGGCCGGAAGAGACTCCACCAAATCCGACGGCATTTCGGAGCCGTGGGGAAGCCCGCCCGTAAGCATCTCGAACAGCAGGACGCCTGCGGAGTAGACGTCGAACGCGGGGGTCGCGGGGTCCGGATCGCGCGGGAAATAGACCGAGTCCATGACCGCCGACTTCTCGTCGTCCCCCAGGGAATCCGAGAGCAGGTCGTCTCGGGGAGCCTGCCCGGCCCTCCTGCCGAATCCGGTAATCCTGAAGCTCCCGTCATTCGCGGCTATGACGCTCTCCGGCCTCAGGTCCCCGTGGACGGCGCCGTTCTCGTGCGCATGCGCCAGGCCCCCGAGGACCGCCCGGAGCATCGAGGAAGCCCTCTGCCAGGGGATTCGCCCCTCGGCGGCCATCACCTCGCGGAGCGTGGGCCCCTCGATGTGCTCCAGGACCAGGTACGGCGGGTTCTTGTCGAGGTTGAGGCCCAGAGTGCGGACGACCGCGGGGTGGTTCAGCGAGTGCTGAATCTGCCCCATGCGCCTCAGGCCGGGCAGGCCCTTCTCCTCCCTAGCCATCACCACCGTGACGAGCCTCGG
>JBFZBV010000290.1:0-8096 GCA_041308285.1 Planctomycetota bacterium
CTCGTACGCGCGCGCGAGGAGCCCGGCGTCGAAGCCTTCCCGCAAAAGGCCCCTCGACGGGGACGCCCTCTTGGCCTCGGCTATGAGGGATATCCCGCCCTTGCCGATAAGGGTGGCCGCGAAGGGCCGGGCGGTCCCGGGCAGGGGGGGGAAATCACGGGCGGGCCTGCAGATTGGCGTGCGGGCCTTCTTGAAAGCCAGGACCTGCGCGAGGAAATCCATGGTCGGCCTTGATTCCCTGCGGTAGGCATCTGATTCAGTCATGAATCGTCTCCCTGAGCGGCTCGGCAGGCTTGCTTCGCCTGTTGGTCGGAGCGTGGGCTACGCAGGCTCTTCGAGAGCCTCGCCCTCCCATGTCGGGCTTTTAGATGCGCGCTCGGGATGGATTGCCTCACGCATTCCCGCCTCCCATCTCGTGCGTGAGCCTCACGAACCGCTCGAGCGTCGCGAGCGCCGCGCCGGACTCAATCGCAACCCTCGCCTTCTCCACCGCAGCCGCCAGGCTCGGGGCGCGATCGCACGTGAACAGCGCGAGCCCTGCGTTGAGCACCACGGTGTCCAGGGCGGGCCCTTTCGCCCCGGACAGGACCGAAAGCGTCTTCCGCGCGTTCTCCGCAGGCGTCCCGCCCGCCAGGGACGCAGGATCAGCCGGCTCGAACCCCAGGCCGGCCGGGTCGATTAGGGCGGTCTCGATGCGCCCCGAGCGCGCGAACGCCGCCGAGTTCGGCCCGACCGTCGTGGCCTCGTCCCATCCGCCGCGGCCGTGGACCACGCACGCCCGCCGGACGCCGAGCATGGCGAGCACTTCCGCCATGGGTTCGACCAGGGCCGGGGAGTACACGCCCATGAGCTGGGCCGCGGCTCCGGCGGGGTTCGCGAGCGGGCCGAGGACGTTGAACACCGTCCGCATGCCGAGCTCCCTCCTGACCGGCGCCACGTTCCGCATGGCGGGGTGGTAGTCCTGGGCGAAGAAGAAGCCGATTCCCGTTTCGAGCACGCAGCGCGCCGCGGCCTCCGGCGGCAGCGATATGCGCGCGCCGAGCGCCTCGAGGAGGTCCGCGCTCCCGCACCGGGAGCTCGCAGCGCGATTGCCGTGTTTCGCCACCGGCAGGCCCGCGGCGGCCGCCACGAACGCCGCGGTCGTGGATATGTTGAACGTGTTCTTCCCGTCCCCGCCAGTTCCGCACATGTCGACCGCTTCGACCCCGCCGAGGCTCGCCCTGACCGCCCTGCTCCGCATGGCCCTGGCGCTGCCGAGCAGTTCGGCTACGGACTCGCCCTTGGCCCTGAGCGCGACCAGGTAGGCCGCTGCAAGGGGGGGCGAGGCCTCGCCGTCGATGATTTCCTCCATGACCCGCGCCGCGCGGTCCTCGCCGAGGTCGTTCCCGTCGACCAGAATCTCTATCGCCTCGCGTATCATCCCCGCCTCCCGGAATTGAGGAAATTCCTGAACATGGCCCTGCCTTGGGCAGTGAGCACGGACTCCGGATGGAACTGCACGCCCTCCACGGCCATGGTCCTGTGCCTTATCCCCATGATTTCGCCGTCCGTCGTCTGGGCGGTGACCTCCAGGCAGGCGGGGAGAGACGCCTCCTCTACGGCGAGGGAGTGGTACCTGCCCGCTTCAATGGGGCTCGGCAGGCCCGAGAAGAGGCCGGACCCGTCGTGGTAGATCCGCGACGTCTTGCCGTGGACCAGCGACGCCGCCGGCCCGACCCGGCCCCCGAAGACCTCGGCTATGCACTGGTGGCCGAGGCAGATTCCCAGAATCGGGATTTCCCCTGCGAACGCCCTGAGGAAGTCCATGGACACGCCCGCGTCCTTCGGGCCCCCGGGTCCCGGCGATATGACGAGTCGATCGGGTTTCATGGCCCGTGCTTCGGCCTCGGTGATGAGGTCGTTCCTCGCCACGCGCACTTCGGCCCCGAGCTCCGCGAGCCCGTGGGCGACGTTGTAGGTGAACGAGTCGTAGTTGTCTATGAGCAGTATCACAGCAGCCCCTCCTCCGCCGACCTGACCGCGCGGGCCGGGGCGGCGAGCTTGTTTTCGGTTTCCGCGAACTCCTTCTCAGGGTCCGAGTCCGCGACTATGCCGGCTCCCGCCCTGACCACGGCCCTGGACCCGTCTATCGCCACCGTGCGTATCGCGAGGCAGGCGTCCATGTCCCCGCAGGGCGAGAAGTACCCGACGCACCCCGCGTAGGGCCCCCTGGGGCCGGCCTCCAGGCCGTCGATGATTTCCATGGCCCTCACCTTGGGCGCGCCGCTGACCGTCCCCGCGGGGAAGCACGCCCTGAGCAGGTCAAACTGCGTCATGCCGGGCGCCAGGGACCCCTCGACGTCCGAGACGAGGTGCTGGACGTGCGAGTACTTCTCGACCCGCATCGTCCGCGTCACGCGGACAGTGCCCGGGACGCAGCAGCGCGCGAGGTCGTTGCGCGCGAGGTCCACCAGCATCACGTGCTCGGACCTCTCCTTGGGGTCGGCGGCCAGCTCGGACTCGAGCTTCTCGTCCTCCGCCGGGAACCTGCCCCTGGGCCCGGTCCCCGCGATGGGCGATATGCGCGCCCTGCCGCCGGAAAGCTTCACCAGCATCTCCGGCGACGCCCCCACGAGCTTCCTCCGCCCGAAATCCAGGTAGAACATGTACGGCGACGGGTTGCCCATGCGCAGGGCACGGTAGATCCGGAACGGGTCGCAGCCTATCTCCGCCTCCTCGGACCGGGAGAGGACTATCTGGAACGCGTCGCCCCGGCGGATATGACGCTTGCATTCCGCTACCGCCGACTCGAACCCGGCCTCGTCCATCGCACGCCTGAACGCCGGCGCGGACCTCGCACGGCACTCCTGATCCGGGGCGGGGCCTGAAATCGCCCCGATGATTGCCTCGTTCCTCGCCTGCGCGGATCCCCCGGGAAACGCCTCGCGCGACGTTGTCGCGCACGCCCGGCCGTTGAAATGGTCGAACGCCACCAGGCTGTCCACGCGCACGAACTCCAGCACCGGCCAGTCGGACGCGTTCCTGGAAGGCAGCTCCTCGATGTGCCTCGCGTAATCGTACGAGACGTAGCCCACGGCCCCGCCCAGGAGCCCCGCACCAGCATGCCCCCCCCCGCCCGGGGGAAGCAGGAGCTCCTTCACCGCCTCCAGCGGGTCCCCAGGCCCGCGGGCCACCGCGGATTTCCTGAACCCCGGAGCCGATCCCGGCTGCGCGCAGACCCCGGTCTCGCCGAAGCCCACGAATGAGAGCCGCCCCGACCTCCCCGACGTGTCCGCCGACTCGAGCAGGAAACGCGCGCCCAGCGGCCTGAGCTTGAGGAACGCGCCTGCAGGGGTTTCGAGATCGCACGGGAATTCGTCTGCGGCCGGGGCGGGCGAACCGGCGCGGCCGGCTTTCAGTTCTGCAGTCTCCATCCGAGTCTCCTCCCCGGAAAACCGGGGCAAAAAAAAACCGCCGTCGAATCGTCACGATTTGACGGCGGTTTGAATCCTGCTTGATCAGTTTTTAGGGTTCAGTCGGTCTCCGTCAAATCGCGGACAGGGGCCAGGGCCATGCCCAGGCCTGGCTTGAAACGCCCGAATTTCCGCGATTTGACGTCATCTCGTTCTTCTCCCGGCCCGCGAGGTTTCCCGGCTCCCGCGCGGACTGATGCGGATTTATACGACCTGCCGGCGCGCGAGTCAAGAATTTTCCGGCGTTCCCCCCGCAGCATAAGACTCTGGCGGCCGTCCGGCGATTGCTGTTACCATGATTGCGTCGAATCGGGCGGGGCGGTCGGGAACGCCCGCCCTGCGGATTTTACTGGAGGCCTGCATTAGCATGAGAGGGATTGCAATGGCGGCGTGCGCTGCGTTTTGCGCGTCTTTTTTCCCGGCCGGGGCGGCTTGCGGCCAGGGCAGCGGCGAGCAGGGGACCGTCAGGAAGGCGACCGTATGGTTCCTCGACCACAGCGGCTTCGCGGTCAGGACGGCGAAGCACTTCCTGGTTTTCGACTGCAGGACGGACGATCCGGCCCCGGGCGGCGCGAAGGGCCTTGCCGCGGGCGTAATCGACTTTTCGGAAATCCGTGATCTCCAGGTCGTCGTCTTCGTCTCGCACGGGCACGGCGACCACTTCAATCCCGCCCTGCTCCGCAAGTGGCGCAAGGAATGCCCGACAGCCGTGTTCGTCATGCCCAAAGGGCTCGCCGGCATGTCGCGTGGCCTCGCGCAGGATTTGGGCGCACGCCTTGTCGAGGCCGAGTCGGCCAGGATCGAAACGGTCGGGGGTGCGACGTTCCTCCCGATAACCGCGACGGACGACGGCCTGGGCTACCTGGTCAAAGTCGAAGGCGTGGCGCTGTTCCACTCGGGCGACCACGCCCTGTGGGCCAAGGAGCTCACTGCGGCGTTCGAGGGCGAGATTGGGAAGGTCAAAGAGCACGGGCCGGTGGACATCGCGTTCCTTGCCCTGCATTCGGACCATCCGAACATGGATTTCGTCTTTCGCGGCGCCGTGTGGGCGGCCGACGCGCTCAAGCCGGCCGCGGTGGTCCCCATGCACCTGTTCGGCAAGCTCGGCGAGGGGGACAAGTTCGCGAAAATCATGAAAGAGAGGAATTGCCACGTGCCCTGCGTCGTTCCGAAGGCCAGGGGCCAGCGGTTCGAGTTCGACTCCGGCGTGCTCAGGCCTGCGGAATCCGGGGCCGAAGGCAAGGACTGGACCGCCATGCTCAAGGCGGCGTGCAAGGGGGACGCGGCGTTCCTCGCGCAGATTCAGGAAGCAGCGGGAAGCGCGTTCCCGGACCCCGCCTTCGACGAGGCGTCATGGAAGGAAAAGCGCAGCGTGACCGAAATCCCCGCGGGCGACTCGGCCCAGGCTCTTTCCGGCCCGGCCCGCTTCTACGTAATCGACGGCGGGGTGTTCGGGATTGGCTCCATGCCTTCCACAATCCTGACCGTGGGGCTCAGGGAGGACGGCAGGGCCTGCCTTATAGCCGTCACAATCCGCAGATGGGAGGCCGCCGTGCATCTCGCCGGGTTCCTCAAACCGGTGACCTCCGAATCCGAGGCCGTCCAGGCCGCGGCCCTCGCCGCCAGGCTGATTGTGTACTGCAAGCGGTGCAACTTGAACGTGCGCGTGGACCCTGCCAAGTGCTCGGCCGCAGCCGGCGATGCCGGCGGCTTCGTGGTGTCCATTCCTGCCGAAGCCTCCTCATCCAAATCCCGCGAGACCGCGAAGGTGGTCTTCGCCAAGGACGGCAAGCTGGCCGACGTCGAGTTCGAGCCCTGCAGGCACAGGTGAAACGCGGAGATGCGGGATGCGCGGGATGCTCGACGGGCTTGCCGGGGGGGCGAGGCGCCCTCCCGGCGGCCCGGGACCACAGCCCCTCCGGATGCGCGTGTTGCTATCCTGGCGAAGGATGATACGATGTAAATAACCCGGACGAGCCCTGCTTACTTAGTTCCGGCTCGTCCGGGTTATGAGGAAGAAGGATTCATGCCTCAGGACAAGGAAGTTTATCGCGTGCTGGTCTTCCGCGAGCATCAGATAGATCTCCACTCGAAATGGGTCAACAAGACCCTCAGGGCCTCGGGTCTCGAAGAGGCCATCAAGCTCGTGGAGGGCAACGGCGGCAGGGTCATACGCGAAGAGTGCAAGATTGACCCTGTGGGCATGGTGATAATCATCACGGTGCACGACGCGATGAAATGAGGAATCGAATCGCGGAATCTCACCCCTGGGCAGTCTTTCCCTCCAGCACTTCCCTCACCTTCCGCACGAGTTCATCCGGCGTGAACGGCTTCGGCAGGAAGGCCACGCCGGCGTCGAGCACGCCGTGGTGGACGATGGAGTCGTCGGTGTATCCTGACATGAAGAGCACGTGCGGAGGCGTTTTTTCGGCCCAGAGCCTGTCGGCAAGCTCCTTGCCGCTCATCCCCGGAAGAACCACGTCGGTCAGGACAAGGTGAATGACCCCTCCATGCGCCGCTTTCTTCCGCAACGCTTCGTCGCCGTTCTGGGCGTAGAGGACCTTGTATCCCGCGCCGGTCAAAATCGTGCAGATTAGGTTCCGTACCGCGTCCTCATCCTCGACCACCAGGATTGTTTTCTCCCCGGGCACGGGATGAAGAACGGCCCTGCTCCTCGTGGGCGGCTCGGCTTCCTTCTCCACCCGCGGGAAGTAGATTTTGAACGTCGTGCCCATGCCGAGCTCGCTGTACACGCCCAGGTTCCCGCCGTGCTGCTTCACGATTCCGAAAACCGTGGCCAGGCCGAGTCCGGTCCCCTTGCCGCGCTCCTTGGTCGTGAAGAACGGCTCGAACAGGTGGGCCTTTGTCTCCTTGCTCATCCCGATGCCGGAGTCCGTCACGGCAAGCATCACGTAGGACCCCGGCTTCGCCTCGAGGTGGGTGGCGGTGTAGACCCCGTCCATGATTACGTTCTTCGTCTCCAGCGTCAGTTTGCCCCCGCCGGGCATGGCGTCCCTGGCGTTCACGGCGAGGTTCATGATGATCTGTTCAATCTGGCCTGGATCGGCCAGGACCTTCCCGAGGTCCGCCGCGGGAGACACTGCCATGCTTATGTCCTCGCCGATGAGCCGCTGGAGCATCTTCCCCATGGAGCCGATGACTTCGTTCAGATTGAGCACCTTCGGCTGAATGACCTGTTTGCGGCTGAAGGCCAGGAGCTGCCTGGTGAGCCCCGCAGCCCGGTCCCCCGCCTTGCGGATTTCCTGGACGAGTCTCCGCCCTTCGTCATCCGATTCGGACGTTCGATTGAGCAGCAAATCGGAGGTTCCAATCACGACCGTCATGAGGTTGTTGAAGTCGTGGGCCACTCCGCCGGCGAGCCTTCCTATGGCCTCCATTTTCTGCGAGTGGAGGAGCTGCTCTTCAGTATGCTGCAATTCCTCGTTGACTTTCTTGCTGTGCTCCTCGAGCTCAATCGAGTGCAGGGCGAAGGCGATATCGTTCGCCACTTCCTTGAGGAGACCCATCTCGTCGGCGTTGTCTCCAAAGCCGGGATTGAGGCAGGCCATCATGAATCCGTAGGTTTTGTCTTCCTGAGTCAGGCCGAGGACGATGGTGTCCCTGTCTCCGTACGAACCCGATGCCACGGGACACCCCGGGCATGACTCGTCGGGCTTCTTGCGGACGACGACATCCCTCCCCTTCATCGCCTGGGATACGCAGTCGGGAATTGCCCCCCTCTTCAGCATCTCGCTTATTGCGGCCATTTTCTTTCCGGAGCCTGCGAGTTCCACATTCGAATCGCCGGGCTTGGCGGTCAATCCGATGAACACCGCCAGGCAGCCCCTCGATTCGACCAGCAGGTCGCAGGCCTCCTGAATCAGCTTCTTCCTGTCCCTCTCGCGGGTGATTAGCTGGTTCACGTTCCTGATGCCGCGAAGCATGGCATTCAAATGCAGTATGCACTCTTCCGCGTTCTTGCGGTCGGTTATATCCCTGAAAACGCCGACTACGCATTGCTTCCCGTCCAGGTTCGCGGGAGCGGAGTTGACATCGGCGTAGAACACGGATCCGTCCTTGCGCTTCACGGGTATTTTAGTTGCGAGCGCTATTTCACCTTTCAATTGCTTTCCGAACTGTTCGAGCACATAGGGGAGGTCTTCCCTCGGGTGGATGTCATCGAGAGCGAGGGCCAACACCTCCTCGCGCGAATACCCGAGCATGCGGCAGATAGCTCCATTGGCCTTGATGAACTTATGGGTTCCGGCATCTGCCACCAGGATGCCGTCCCGGGCGCTTGCAAAGATTGTCCTCACAGCCTCGGCTGATTTAATCGCGACGTCGGCCGCGCTCGCGACCTCTTCGGCGAGTCTCTGCTTCTCTTTCTCCTCGTTTTTCCGGGCCGCGATGTCGATGGAGAGGATGACCACCCCGATATCCGCAGGCTCGATATGCAGCTCGAACCAGCCTTTCGAACCGTCCGGGAAGGTGAACTCGTTCTCCATGTGATGCGGCTTGGCGGAATCCACGCATTCCCGGATGCGCCTGAACATCTCTGTGTTCTCGATGCCCGGATATGCAGCCGTCATCGTGCGGCCCACGAGCTCGTCCTTGCTCTTCCTGCCATGCTGCGCCGCCACCTTG
>JBFZBV010000291.1:0-3926 GCA_041308285.1 Planctomycetota bacterium
GGAGCCGCGCGCTTCCGTCCGCTGGTCCGACGCGGCCGTCCCCGGGACCGCGGCGGCGCCCGAGGCGCGGGCCGGCGGAGGCTGGGAAGCGGCGCTGATGCAGAAGGACCCGATTCACAAGAGGCGCAGGGAACTCTCGAGCTTCAGCCACGAGTTCTTCCTGAACAAGCAGGTCGGCGGATACATGGTCAAGGAGTTCATAGGCCGAGGCGGCATGGGGACCGTGTTCAAGGCGACCCGGCTGGCGGACGGGCAGGTCGCTGCGATCAAAATCCTGCCGCCCATGTTTTCGACCGACAAGGGGAAGGTCGAGCGGTTCAACAAGGAGGCCTTCTCCGCGATGAAGCTCGACCACCCGAACATCGTCAAGTGCTTCGAAATCGGCGTGGAGGGGGACATAAACTTCATCGCGATGCAGTACGTCGAGGGCCAGTCCGTGGGCGACCTCATCAAGGAGAAGAGGGCGCTCAAGATTGAGGAATCGCTCAGGATCATAAAAGAGACGGCCGTGGGCATGGGCATTGCGCACGACAACGGGATAATCCACCGGGACATCAAGCCCGACAACATCCTTCTGACGCGGGACGGGCGGATCATGGTCGCGGACTTCGGACTCGCCCGCGACGCCGAGGCGTCGAGCTCCATGTCGAACACGGGCGAGATAGTGGGGACGCCGTACTACATCTCGCCGGAACAGATTGACTGCCTCGAGGTCGACCCGCGGGCGGACATCTACTCGCTGGGCGCCACGATATACCACCTCATCACGGGCAAGCACCCGTTCCAGGGCGAGACTCCGATGGAAGTCCTGCTCAAGCACATGAACGAGAGGCTCGTGCCTCCGGTCGACCGGAACCCGCTCATCCCGCACTCCGTGAGCCGCCTGATTGAGAAGATGATGGAGAAGAACCGCGATTTCAGGTACAGGTCCGTCAAGGAGCTCCTCGCGGACATAGAAGTCATCGAGAAGGGCGGCACGCCGCCCATCACGCTGGAGCGGGAGAAGGAGGCGAAGGCCCCGAAGAAGAAGAGGAAGCCGATTGTCATAAGGCCGAGGTCGCAGATTCTCGTCGGAGCGGCCTCGATTGCGGTGATAGCCGCCGCCGCCGTCGCGGCCCGGTTCGCGCTTCTGCCGGGCATCGGCGGACTTCAGACCGTGTCCGCCGCGGAGCCGTTCGACCCGGCTGCCGCGGAGTTCGAGGCGCTGTCGCGGCGCATCGAGGGCCGCGGAATCGCCTCCGGGGACGCGCCGGCCGCCTTGGCGGCGTTCTCCCGGAAATACCCCCAGTCGCCCTGCGCGCGCAAGGCCTCGAATCTCGCCGGGAGCATGGCCGCATCCCTGGACAGGGACCTCGAGAGCTGGTTCGACGCGGCCATCGGCAAGGCCGGGAAGCTCGGCGCCAAGGGCCGGTGGGCCGCGGCGGTCGCTGCGCTCCGGCCTCCGGCCGGCGGGCCCGCGCCCACGGGGGAGATGCGCAGGGCGCTCGCAGAGGCCGAGGCTGGAATCGTCTCCGAGGCCTCGGCGGCGGCGGGGATGCTGCTCGTGCCGGAGGGAAAGACCTTCGTGGCCGACCAGGCGGGATCCGCAATCCGGACGGACGTAGGCGCATTCTTCATGGACGCCGCGGAGGTGACGAACGAGGAGTACCTCCGGTTCGTCAAGGCCGCCGGCGCGAGGCCGCCCTGGCCGGGCGGGGAGTTCCCTCCGCACCGGAAGGGCCTGCCTGCGACGGGCATGACGTTCGACGAGGCCGCCGCATACGCGGCCTGGGCCGGCAAGAGGCTTCCGACGGAGGCGGAATGGGACAGGGCGGCTTTCGGGGACGACGGCCGGGCATACCCGTGGGGCGCGGCGTTCGATTCGGGCGCGTGCAATCACCTCGGCGCCCGCATCCACGACCTCGTCGACGCAGGGTCCTATCCCGCGGGCCGGAGCCCCTTCGGATGCCTGAACATGGCCGGGAACGCCGCGGAATGGACATCGACGCAGTCCGACTCCATGTCGGGCGCGGCGGTCCTCGGCGGATCATACCAGTCGCCGGCGGCGGCGCTCAAGTCCGGGACCAGGTTCGTGCTGCCCCGCGGATACTCCCACGCTTCCGTCGGGTTCCGCTGCGCCAGGGACTACAAGGACAGGGAATGAAGGTCGAGAAGATTATCCTGCAGACGGGCTCCGGATCCGGGATGGCGGACATTACGGCGGACGTCGCATCCGCAATCAGGAAGCTCGGCATGACCGAGGGGGCGGCAGTCGTATTCGTGCCGCACACCACCGCCGCAGTGACGATTAACGAGAACGCCGACCCCTCGGTCCGGAAGGACATCCTGTCCGAGCTGGAGAAGATTGTCCCGGCCGACGGCGGATACTCTCATGCCGAGGGCAACTCCGCGGCGCACATAAAGGCCTCCATGCTGGGATCCTCGGTGATTGTCCCCGTGTCGGCCGGCAAGCCGGCCCTGGGCACGTGGCAGGGGATTTTCTTCTGCGAATTCGACGGGCCGAGGACCAGGACGGCCTGGGTGTTCGGGCTCTGAGGCTTTTATTCTGCGCCCTGATTCTCCTGATTGAATCAATAATCAATCCCCCTCACCCTTTCCCTCTCCCCCTCGGAGGTGGAGAGGGTAACTATATGTGCACCCCAATGTTGCATAAACAATCGCCCCGGAAAGATGTGAAGTCCGTTCACCACAGAGGGCATCCGCCTACGCTTTATCTTGCTTGCGAGAGCTTCGGCGGACTTCGCGCCGATCACAGAGAGTCGGAAACCGGGCGATGCAGCTTGCCGGCGGGGCGCTGCGCCCTGAGCCTGTCGAAGTGCGTAGCGCCCCGGGCCGCAAAGCAGACTTGCTGGAGGGGGCGAAGGGGCGCGGAAGAACGGGAGGTAAGGGTGCATCAGTTCTTCCGGCCCCTTCACCCCCTCTATCGCCGGCAAGCAGTGGTCGAATTCGAGGCCCTTCTCCGTGGACTCTGTGCATTCTTTATGCGACTACATGGATATCTTTACGAAGTGACTATTGAGCGGCAAGGACGCGGCAGGCTTGATCTTCTCTCGAGGCGAATACGGAGACCTGCTTCAACTCAGCCCAAGCGCATTGCTTGTCTCAGCAAGAATCTGGGACACTATCGAAGGAGGTCGAAATGAGCAAACCCCTGATATTCTCCAACCCCAAGGTCATGATGGGCAAGCCCGTGGTCGCCGGGACGCGTATTACCGTCGAACTCATCCTCGGACGGACGATTCGGTTTCTTTCCCGTTAAAGCGGACTTCACCGTGCAGTTGACTGCTTGCCGCAAGAGCATGTATGAATGACGCCGATTAGCCCGTCAATCGAGAGGTCTTCGTCCAACTCCGGCCAATGGATTCCATAGCCGGACGGAGATATCACGAAGCGGCTTTTTTGTTCGGGGGAGGCATCAGCCAGCTTCCTGGAGCAGGCCGAGATGTCGATTTCATAATCGCGACCATCAACCGAAAGGAGCATTTTCTTGCCCCTGAATGATACCCTTTTCACATCGTGTGCTTTATCCATCGTGGGCATCTATTACTCCCTATCGCCGAGACGCTGTCCAATAGCTTCATTTTAACAGGGTCTTCGCCAGAATCTGTGGGTAAAACTGGCCGTCATGGGGGTTGCACCTTCAGAAGCCGCCGGGGGCCCGACCTCCGCCACCTTTACCAGAAGGGCGCTTCTGGCACCCGGTCCGGTGCGTTCGCGCCCAATCCCGCACGGGCGCGAACGGCACCGGACTCGATGGCCGGAGCATGCGCAGGCGGCGGAGGCCCCGGGGGCTCCAAAAGCCAACCCCCACGCCGGCCAAGGAAATGCGAGTATCAGAAAACAATCGGAGTTCCTACGCCCCAACATCAATATTGACAAGTTATTCGGGCATAAAAGCAGGCTTCCAGCCCACAGATTCTGGCGAA
>JBFZBV010000292.1:0-3366 GCA_041308285.1 Planctomycetota bacterium
ATTTCCTTCCCGTCGGTCACCAACAGGCCGGACTTCGTCGTGTCTTGGGACGCGAGCACCACGACCGGCGCGCACTACCGCGTACAGATTGACTCCAAGCCCGATTTCAACAACCCACAGGAGATCTACGACGGCGACGAACTGTCCTTCGAATACGAAGGATGCGCGAACGGCACATACTACCTCCAGATTCTGGCATACGTCCCCGATTCGTCCTGCTCAATGTGGAAAGCGGGCGATCATGCCATATGCATCGACACCACCCTGCCTGACCCGCCTGCCGAGCCTGCAGCTCCGACTGGGCTCACAGTGCCCTCCGAATCGGGCCCGGCTTTCACCGTGACCTGGACCCGGCTGCCTGCAGTGGTCTTGTACCAGCTGAAGCAGGAATACATGTTCAGAATCCCCATGGGCTATCCAGTCCCAACCGGGTGGGGTTTCTACCAGTCGACGTTTTCGACAGCATATGACGGAGCCAACAACAGCGTGCAAATCGCACCCGTGGACTGCGACGATGCATGGTTCAAGTACCAGGTCCGCGCCTACGTCATGTTCCACGGCCACCCGATCTACGGGCCCTGGAGCGACTGGTCGGCAGAGGTCACCGGAATCAACGCCCCTCCCGGCCTGTCAGCCATGTTCAGCGCGAGCGGTTCCACGACCGGCGGCACCGTCACATTGTCGGTCAGCGCAGGCAACGGCGCGACTTCATACGAGTTCGAGGAGGACTTCAGCAGCGATTTCAAGAATCCCGTGCAGGTCTTCCCGGTAGTCGGCGGCGATCCGCAGCCCGTCGGCTGGGGAAACTACGTTCTCTCCGGCAAGACCGACGGGACGTACTTCTACCGCGTGAGGTCGGTGAACGGCTACGGCAAAAGCGACTGGCGGCCGTGCTCTTGCGGCGCAGTCGTCACCGGCTGCCCGGCTCCGGCGCCCCCGTCAGCGCCGCAATCCCTCTACGTGTCTCCCGGCCAAATCTCCTGCTGGATTCGCCTCAGCTGGTCCGGCGTGGCCGCCGCGAGCTCGTACCAGGTCCAGGAAGACACGTCCCCCTCTTTCGGCAATCCCGTCGACGTCAGCTCCTTCTGGGCACAGACCTACAACACGCTGAGCGGCAGGGCGGCCGGAACTTACTACTACCGCGTCAGGGCGGTCAACAGCCGTGGGCCGAGCGCGTGGTGCAACGGATCCAACCCCTGCGTGGTCAGTTCCTTCTCCGCCGCGGCAGTCATCGTCAGGAACAGCGGCACGCCATCTTTCCGCGACATCGTGCCCGCCGCCTCCGGCGTCGTCGCGCTCGCCCTGGACGTCAGGGCCGACCCCGGCAGAAGCGTGGAATTCAGGACTCTGACGCTCTCCGCCTCCGGAAGCGCGGACGACTGCGCCGATATCGCGATGATTAGGCTCTACCGCGACGTCGACGGGGACGGCGTCTGGACCGAAGGCACGGATGCACTGATTAAAGGCTCCGGCGGGTTCGGCTCCGACAACGGGACCGTGGTCATCCAGAACATAAACCGGCTCCTGGCTGCCGGCGCGGCGGAGATCTGGTTCGTG
The DNA here is from genome assembly GCA_041308285.1 of Planctomycetota bacterium. Classification (GTDB taxonomy): domain Bacteria; phylum Planctomycetota; class JAKEIC01; order JAKEIC01; family DYIT01; genus PPR-0505. The sequence continues at coordinate 1,558 of JBFZBV010000292.1, forward strand.
GTGGCCGATTTCTCCGGTAGCGCCCAAGGCGGGGAGAATTTCACCATATCGGTCCCCTACGCCAACGACTATCCGTGCGTAATCACCGCTGTCGATTACCAGACCGGCCTGCCCATCGGAATCAACGGCACGCCGGCCTCGGGCGCCTTAATCACCGTCTACGGCGACGGGACGCCGGGATTCATGAGCGTCTCAGCTTCATCTGCGGCCCCCGCGGACTGCGGGATTCCCGCCGGGTCGGCCTCGGTCGTCATGGCGGCCTTTGAAATCTTTGCCAACGAACGCGAACTGGTCGAACTCTACAGCGTCGCGTTCAACGGCGTCGGGAGCGGCGACGAATCCGGCTGCGTGTCGTCCGCGTTCCTCGCCGAGGACGTGGACGGCGACGGAGCCTATACAGCCTCGGTGGACAGGAAGATTGACTACTCGAAAATCTTCAGCGCAGACGACGGCACGGTGGTCTTCGACGCACGGGGAGAGACAATCATGCCGAACGGCAGCCTCAGCCTTCTTCTGGTGTACAATTTCAACACGTCCGCCCCTGCGGGCGCGACCTTCAGGGCTGATCTCTCCGCGGGGTCCGTCCAGGCCACCGGGGCCGTGTCTCTGGCCTCCATCCCGGCGGACGGCCTGCCCCTCGAGGGCAGGACGGTGACGATTGCCTCGGAGGACGACGGCGGTTCCGGCGACAATCCCGGCTGCAGCGCGCCCGCCTCGTTGAGCACCGTTGATTCCGCAGGGGCGATGGTTCCCTTCCTGGCCCTGGGCGCCTCGATTATGCTGGCGAGGCTCTTCCGGCGCAGGAACGCTCCGAAGGGCTAGCAGGGATTACCGAAGCAGAAAAAAGCAGGGGGAGGCTGCCAAAGCCTCCCCCTGCGTATTCCCTTCGACCAACCTTCTTCTAATCGCACGTCCTTGTCCCGCATCCATTTCGATGCGTGCGAAGCGAGAAGAGAGGTCAAAACCTACCTGCCCGGGCAATCAATAGAGCTCCCACACCTCTGAATTCGGATTCGTGCCGTCGAAGCCGCCGAAAACTATCATGCGATGCGTGTTCTGGTCCCACACGCCAGCGAGCCAGAATCTGGCTGCCGGAGCCGTTGTCCATGTCGTCTGAGTCCAGGTCCATACCGATGACCCGGAAGTCAGTTCCCATACCTCTATGCTGTTTGTTGACGTGCCCAGGCTGTCAGTCATGCCCCCGAAACAGATTACCTGGTTCACCGTGGAGTCCAGGACGGCCACGTGCCCGCGCCGTGCAATCTGCGGTGACGTAATCGCGCTCCACGACATCGAAGACCCGAGAGAAAGAGCATGCGCGTCCTGAAGCGCATTGAAGTTGTTGTCGCGGCCTCCGATGACAATCATCCTCGCCGTCGTGCCCGAAGTATCGACCACTGCCCCGCCGAATATCCTGGCCGTGGGAGCCGTGCCTGAAATGCTCGATGTGTGGTTCGACCAGCTTCTCGTCGATCCCAGGGAAAGCGAGTCTGTGTTCTGCGACGTTACGCTCCATCCGGCATTCCATTCCCCCCCGCTGAAGAACATGAGCCGCGGGGTCGTCCCCGAGCTGTCGATGCATGTGAGCATCCCCTCGAACCCGCCCGTGGAGCCTGCAGGGGGCGTTCCGGTCGGTGAAATCTGCGACCACGTATACGATGAAATCGTGAGCAGGTAGGTGTTGGTCGCATATGGATTAGTGGAATCATATCCGTGGGTCAGTACGCAAGTAGGCGCACTTCCGGGATTGAAGTAATGGAACGAGCCGTTCTCGGTGGGAAGAGGATCGCCGGCTGATCCTCCGGAATT
>JBFZBV010000293.1:0-3380 GCA_041308285.1 Planctomycetota bacterium
GGCGAGCAGGCGGTGGCCCTGTCGAAGGCCGTGGGCTACTCGAACGCGGGGACGGTCGAGTTCCTAATCGACAAGGACGGCAGGCACTACTTCATGGAGTTCAACGCGAGAATCCAGGTGGAGCATCCCGTGACCGAGGAGGTGACCGGCATCGACCTGGTCAAGGAGCAGGTGAGAATCGCCTCGGGAGAGCGGCTCAGGCACTCGCAGGGGGACATAAGGGCCAGCGGCTGGGCCATCGAGTGCAGAATCAACGCCGAGGACCCCTCGCAGGGGTTCAAGCCCTGCCCCGGCAGGATAGGGCTCTACTATCCGCCCGGCGGCCGCGGCGTGAGGGTGGACACCCACGTGCATTCCGGGTACGCGATTTCGCCGCGCTACGATTCCCTAATCGCGAAGCTGATTGTCCGCCAGGACACGCGCCAGGAAGCCGTGGTCTGCATGCGCAGGGCGCTCGAGGAGTTCATCGTGGAAGGCGTCCACACCACAATCCCGCTCTACCTGGAAATCCTTGGCCATGCGGACTTCGTGGGCGGCCGAATCGACACGGGTTTCGTGGAACGCTTCCTCTCGAGGTGAGCGGGGATGCCCCCCTCAGAACCGGGGGACGGCGCCCGTCAGAGGCTGGCGGAGCCTTCGCCGGCCCCTTCCGCCAGGATGGCCCCGGCGTTGTCCACCAGCGCCTTGAGGAGGAGGGCCGACACCTCGGAGCAGAGGGACTCCGGATTGGAGGCCGGCACCGCGACGAGGGCCGAATGGAGCGTGCTTCCGAGCCTGCCCGTGAGCACGGCCGCGGCCCAGATTCTGCCGCCGCGCGAGACGAGCCTGCACTTGAGCTCCGGCGACGGACCCGAAGGCCGCGCAGAGATTCTCATCGGCACGGGCGCCGTCGCGAGGCCCCTCGACACCATGCCGGCTATCGCGGCGCAGGCCTCCACGAGCTTCAAGTCCCCCTGGGGGGCCTCCACGGACAGGGCGATTTCGATTCCGGCCGGGACCGAAGCGGCGAGCGGCTCGAGATTCCGCTGGTCGCCGTGCCCCGAAAATCCGGCGGCCGCCTTCGACAGGATTGTATGGCCTGCGAGCGCGCCGACGGCGATGCCGGCAATCATGCCGCACACTACCGCCTTGAGGAAGGATGATCCCGTCCTTCGGGCGTGCTGGCGAGGCTCGACGAGGGCGATTGCCGTGGTCGTATCCGGGGCGTCGACGCCTCCCGCCGAGGCATGGTCGGGAATCTCCGTCAGCGGCCTCTCCGGCCCCAGTATCTTCTCCATGTCCGCGGCCGCCTGCAGGGCCGTCCGGTAGCGCCTGCGCGGGTCGCGCGCGAGCATCTTGGCGAGAAGGGCGGTCGCGGGCTTCGATACCGCCGGGGCGAAATCGGACGCCCTGGGCGCCTCCCTCTCCCTGCGCGCCCTGAGCGACGCCCCGTGCGAGTCCTCCTCGAACGGCAGCCTTCCGGTCAGCATCTCGAAGAGCACGACGCCGAGCGAATAGATGTCGCTCCGGCCGTCGAGGCTCTGCAGACCGGCCTGCTCGGGCGAGGCGTACTCGGGAGTCCCCACGAAGCAGTCCCTCTCCTTCCCCTCGGGATCGGTCCCGATGGGTCCCGCGATGCCGAAATCCATGACCTTCACCTGCCCCGAGGGGGTCAGCTGGATGTTCGCGGGCTTGACGTCCCTGTGCACGAGCCCGGCCCCGTGGGCGGACGCGAGCGCCCCGGCGGCCTGCCTCGCAATCTCAATCGCCTGTGACTCCGGAATCGTGCCGCGAAGCGCGAGCAGGCGGGAGAGCGACATGCCCGGGACGAATTCCATCGCGACGTAGGGCCTGCCCTTGTGCTCCCCCGCGGAGTGGATCCGGACGATTGAGGGATGGTCGAGCCTTGCGGCGGACCTCGCCTCGCCCAGGACGCGGTTCAATCCGGCGGGATCGGTCTGGCCCGGCCAGGCGACCTTGAGGGCGACTTCGCGGTCGAGGATTGTGTCGTGCGCGAGATAGACCACGCCCATGCCTCCGCGGCCGATTTCGCGCGCGATCCTGTACTGGTCCACGAGGCTGCCCGCCTCGAGTTCCCCCGGCTTCCGGCCGGCAGGCGCCTGCGCGGGCCGCATTTCAGATGATTTCGCGCTGTAATCGGGATTCATGTTCCGCCCTGCACTTGAGTTTCATGACCTATAGACGAAGCAGCCCGGGTTTTGTTGGAGCAATTCCCTGAAAAAAACATCAGCTCATTTGTGTTGACCGGCAACCCAGTCGGGCAATAGAATTTGTCAAGAATCTTTACAAACAGTCGTTTTTCCCGGCCGAAGAATGCCGAAAATCGAAATCACAACCGGACCCCGGAAAGGCCGGACCTTCGAATTCGAGTTCGAAGCATCCATCGGCAGGGCGTCCAACAACCTGATACGCCTGCCGGGCACGCAGGTTTCAAGGAATCACGCCAAAATCGCAGGGAAGGGCGACAAGTTCGTAATCGCGGATCTCGAGAGCCGGAACGGCCTGATTGTGGACGGCAGGCTGGCCCGCGAGGCGGTCCTTTCGGCGGGGTCGGAAATCCGCATCGGCAACTACACGCTCGTGTTCGATCCGGGCCCCGGCCGGTCGGCCGGTGAGCCCGGACGGGACGCGTGCAACGTCGTCGTGACCGAGGACGGGGCCGCGACGGGCGTCATCTCGACGGCCTTCGACGCGGGGGAGGCCACGCTGGACGCCGTGTCGGTCAGGGACGAGGACGACGTCGACAAGCTGAAGAAAGCCCACAGGCGCCTGCGCGTGCTCTTCGATTTGGGGCAGACCGTCAACTCCGTGCTGGACCTCGACGCCGTGCTTGACCGCCTCCTCGAGGCGGCAACCGGGATCCTCGAGGCGGACAGGGGCGTCGTCATGCTCAAGGGGCGCGGATCGTCCGACTACTACCCGGCCGCGACCAGGATCAAGGAAGGGTCGGAGTCGAGCATCACGGTGAGCAAGACGATTCTGAACCGCGTGGTGAAGCACGGCAAGGCGATATTGAGCTCGGACGCGCTCGGCGATCCGAGGTTCGGGAAGAGCGAGAGCATCCAGCTTGGGGACGTGAGGTCGGTGATGTGCGTGCCCCTCATATGCGTGAAGAACATCCTCGGCGCGCTGTACGTGGACAAGACCAAGCCGTTCCGCGCGTTCGAGGAGGACGACCTGAGGATGCTCACGATAATGGCCGTGCAGGCCGCGACCGCAATCGAGAACGCCAGGATATACGCGGCCGCCAGGGACGAGAACCAGAGCCTGAGAAGGATGGTGGGCGAGAGGAACCGGGTGATATACGCGAGCTCGGCCATGGAAGCCGTGATGGAGGCGGTGGAGAAGATTGCGCACACGAACTCCACCGTGCTCATAAG
>JBFZBV010000294.1:0-3120 GCA_041308285.1 Planctomycetota bacterium
CCCAAGATTCGTTACTGCAGCCCCCCGTGGGGGTCCGGGCAGTGTCTCAGTCCCGATGTGGCGGGCCAACCTCTCAGTCCCGCTACCCGTCATCGCCTTGGTGGGCCGTTACCTCACCAACAAGCTGATAGGAGATAGGCCGCTCCCGTGCCGATGAATCTTTGATCACCGACCCGTCGGCCGGTGATGTTATCCGGTATTACCCAACCTTTCGGCTGGCTATCCCGGAGCCCGGGGTACGTTACCTATCCATTACTCACCCTTTCGCCACTAACCACTAATAAATTAATGGTCCGTTCGACTTGCATGTCTTAACCACGCCGCCAGCGTTCGTTCTGAGCCAGGATCAAACCCTTCAGTTTGATACATCGGACCCGCGATTAAACGGATCCGTCGCAATGGCTCAACACTCTCTGGTTTTTGCACCGAAAGTGCTGAATCCAATTTGGAAACCGCCGCAACGGTTGCCCGCTGCGACGAACGCACTTTCGCTGCTCGTATAAGGCTCCACTGTTCACTTGTCAAAGATCATAGGCGAACGTGCTGTGTCCACCAATAGAACTGGTGAACGAGCGTCTCTTGTACGCTGCATGTTCACCGCGAGTTCTGTATTCTATTCCTTATTCGAACCCCGTCAAGGGCGAAAAAGCGAAAAATCGAATTTTTTTTCGACGCCTCGAACCCCGCGGCCACACGCCCAAAAAGGGCATTTTTCCAGCTTGTTTCGGCCACCCGATGCACACTGTAAGAGAAAGGCGAAGGTAGAGAGCGCGATGAAGAAGCGAGATGGGTCAGCGCTCCCACCTTCTTACCTTCCGCCATTCTCACCTGCACGGTTTCTCCTTGTGATCACCCCGCTCCCCGCCGCCGGGCCGTAAAGCCCAGCCGCTCGCTCCTCTCGCATCAATATATACGCCAGAAGCTGCCCTAAGTTCTTCATTTGGCAAGACTTACGATGTCACGGTTCGGGCTGCGGTCTGCTTCTTTCCTTGCCTGCTCCGTAGACGTCCGCGAGAATCTTCAGCAGCGGAACACTTCCAGCGATCGACGCGACGAATGACGGTTCCGACCCGTTGCTGGGCCGGACAGGTAAGACGAGGCCAAGATGAGCGCGATGGCAGGCAGATTTCGAGAACGGAGCGAAGAACACGATCGAGCAGGGGAAGGACGCGGTGTCTCCGCGTCCCCGATCGTCACGAAAAGGTACCCGACGATTGGCGCGTGTGGCCTTGACTGCGGCTTGTGCCCGCGATACTACACGGCGGGTCCTTCCAGATGTCCCGGGTGCGCGGGTCCCGATTTCCGTAACAAACACCCCTCGTGCTCGTTCATTACCTGTTGTGTCAAGAAAAGGAACCTTGAGGTCTGCGGCCAGTGCCGGGACTTCCCGTGCCCGAAGTTCAAGAGTGAAGAAGAACGTCAACGAGTGCAGGAGTCTTCTTCTTACCCGCCGTACAGAAAGGTCATGCCGAACTTGAATTCCGTGAAAGAGCACGGGATCAAATGGTTCGTGCAGCAACAGAGAAGACGAATCAAGTTGCTTGAAGAGATGATCGCTGGTTTTGATGACGGCAGATCGAAGAGCTACTACTGCAGGTCAGCGGCCTTGCTTGATCCGGCGGGTCTTGAGCGCTCACTGGATACGACGGCTCTGAAAATGAAAGCCGACCATGTCAAGCCGAGCGATGCTAAAACCAAAGCCAGGATTCTCAGAGGCCTTCTCGACGCGCTGGCTTCGAAGCAAGGCATGAGCAGGTAAGGCCGCCGCGGCGCAGAGTGGACGCAGTGGACTTGGTGGACCACGTGGACGTTGTGGACGGCGTGAGGTCAGGGGCTCCTTCGGGTTTGACGGCGGAGACGGTAGAGACGCTCGGTGAAGCCGCCCTCAGCCAGGAAGGCCCTCTCCTGAGCGGCGAGCTGGCGGTCGAGCAGGCTGGTCGCGACCGCAATGAGAGCCAGAGCGCCATTGGCAGCGATCTCGGGATAGGACGAGGGAGTGGACGGCGCGGACGCGGTGGACGCTTCGCCAGCCTGGGGCTGTCCACGACGTCCACTTCGTCCATTCTGTCCACTACGTCCATCATGGAGTTCTTTTGCCCAAGCGGCGACTTCGTCGGCGGTGCGGCAGCGACGCGCAATCAGGTCCTCGCGACGCGGGTCGTCGCGCGGCCATTCGGGCAGGCTGCGGTGGCGAAGGAAGTCCTGGTAGTCCAGCTTCAGCTCTTCCAGGCTGGACCGGGCGACGCCCGTGAGCTTGAGCTCGGTCTTCTTCGAGGTACCCGAGGCTTGGCTGCCTTCAGCGATGTTCTGCACGCCTGAACGCGCCGCCTGCTCCATCTGGTCACGCGTGCGGCTGCGCTTGTCGATGTACCGCTCGCAGAAACGCACTGTCACGTCATAGATCAACTCGGCCACCTGAAAGCTCTTCAGCTTCCGGTACCCGCCATGGCGTGGAATCAATCTCTCCGCCATCACTTCTGTCCCGCTTCCGCGTCCACTTCGTCCATCACGTCCATTCTGTCCACCGCGTCCATGAATCAAGGTCTCAGCCCGTCCCCATCCTACTTGTCTCGAACCGAATAGGCAAGCGAGTAGCCGCTCTTCAATAATCCCGCTTTTTCTGTTGACACGTGGTGAACGGACGCCTAACCTTGTCATTGCGGCTGTGGATTCGTTCATCGAATCCCGGCAAAGGAGGTTGCCTATGGCGACTAAGAGGAACGACTCGACACTCTATCCTGTCCCGGAAGAACGTGTGCTCAAGGTCTATGCGTTCGATCCCTCGCGCGGACGTCGCTTCGAGAACCATCTCTCGATTCACGTCCCCTATGAGTCCGGGCTCCAGCGGGGCCCCATCGGCGAGAAGGTCGCCGTGATCGACTACGATGCCACGAATCGGTATTACTACGCGCCGGTCGATCTGGACAATCCCGCGATTCTGGCTCGCGGCGGGCTCGATCCGTCCGAATCGAATCCACAATTTCACCAGCAGATGGTTTACGCGGTGGTCATGGAGACCGTCAAACGGTTTGAGTACTCTCTCGGACGCCAGGTCAAGTGGGCGCCCTGCCCTTACCAGAAAGACACGCCGGCACCCGGCAGGCTGCGCGTCTTCCCGCA
>JBFZBV010000295.1:0-2507 GCA_041308285.1 Planctomycetota bacterium
CGCCGCATGGGAGGGGAGGATAGAGCGGGGATTCTGCGCGAAAATCATGACGGGCGCGCCCGTCCCCCCGGGAGCGGACTCCGTGGTGAAAGTAGAGGATTCCAGGGTCCTCGCGGACGGCACGGTAATCCTGGAGCCTTCGGAGTCGGGCCCGGGCACTTTCGTGCATCCCCAGGGCAGCGACATGCGTGCGGGAGCCGTGGGGGTCCCGGCCGGAGTCGTGATTGGCCGGTTCCACATGGCCGCGCTCGCCGGCTTCGGCGCCGCCTCGGTGGAGGTCGCCCGGCGAGTCCGGGTGCACGTCCTGACCACCGGAACCGAAGTGCTGCCCACGGCTTCTAAACCCAAGACACACCAGATACGCAACGTGACCGGCCCGGGGCTCCTCTCCCTCCTCGGGAGCATGCCGTTCGTAGAAGCCCGCTTCATGGGCATAGCAGGGGACGACGAGAAATCGCTCTGCAGGGCGTTCGAGCGCGCCCTCAAGGGGTGCGACGTGCTCGTCGCGACGGGCGGCGTGTCCAAGGGGGATTTCGACCTCGTCCCGAAGGTGCTCGAATCGCTGGGCGCGAAGCAGGTATTCCACGGGGTCGCGATGCGGCCCGGCAGGCCGCTCTGGTTCGGGGCTGCGAAGGACCGAATCGTGTTCGGTCTGCCGGGGAACCCGGTTTCAGTGTTCGTCGGGGCGCACGTCTTCCTGGCGCCGGCCCTGAGAAAGACCGCCGGCGTTTCCGACCCGCTCCCAAGGTCCCTGCTGCTGAGACTCCGGGCCGCATGGCGGAAGGACCACCCCCTGGAGGAAGCCAGGATTGCATGGGTTTCGGCGGAAAAGGGAGGCATTTCCTCGGTCATGCCCATGGAATACAGCGGATCGGCGGACTACCTGGCAGCCATGAAATCCGACGGGCTCGCCTTCATCCCGTCCGGCGTCTCGGAAGTCAAGGCGGGGACCGCAATCGAGTTCCAGCCCTGGGGCTGGCAGGACTAGCGCCCCGGGGGCCGCCCGCCATTCATCCCCCGCTTCGCCTTTCCCCGTCCGCCCGGCCCGCGCCCGGCTGCGGACGGTCTGCCCGCGGCTTCCCACGCCATGCGCACGCCGAGAAGCGCCAAATCAGGACGGACAACCGCCCCTGCCCCCAGGAGCGGCCCGAAGACGCCGGCGTCCCCCCCGGTCACGAACACGCTGAGCCTGATTCCGGACTCGGCTTCAATCCTCGCGATGATTTCCTTCACGGCCCCGGCGATTCCGAACACGATGCCCGAGGAGATCGCCTCCTCCGTATCGAGCCCCAGGGCGGCGGCCGGGACGGGATTCCCGACCAGGGGGAGCCTGGATGTGAACTCGTTCAACGCCCTTGCCTGGGTCCTGAGCCCGGGCAGGATGGCGCCGCCCCTGAAAGCGCCTTTCCATGCGGCGTTCACGGTCACTGCGGTTCCGCAGTCCACGGCCGCGGCCGGGCCTCCGGCCAGGCTCAGGGCCGCCGCCGCGTCGAGAACCCTGTCCGCGCCGGTCCTCGCCGGGTTCCTGACCGCGACTCTCAGCGGATACGGGATGTCCGCGGGAATGCCGAGAGGCCCGGGAAGTCCGGCGATCCGGCACATCCCGGCCACGGCCTCGAAGGCGCCCTCCCTGACGGAGGCCACGGCCACGCAGTCCGGCGGGCCCGGCAAGTCCGCGGGCAGCTCCGACCCGCCCTTGAGCAGGGTGTCCGAGGATTCGACGCCGGTCCAGGCAAGGCTTTCGGCGTCGAACAGGCCGAACCTGACGTTCGTGTTGCCGGCGATCACGGCCAGGAGCACGCGTGCACCTCTTTCGGCGCGGCGGGCCCGGGTCGGGCTCCCCGGCCGCGCCGAGTATCTGGTACAAAAAGAGCGCGTCTTTGTAAAGGCCCGGCGAATTTCATATATTGGTTCCGGCATGAAGATTTCCGTTTGCATCATAAGTTTCAACGAGGAGCACAGAATCCGGGACTGCCTCGAAAGCGTCCGGTGGGCGGACGAAATCGTGGTGGTGGACTCCGGCAGCACCGACGGAACTCTCGGGATTGCGCGCGAGTACACGGACAGGGTCGTCGTCAGGGCGTGGCCCGGCCACGTGGAGCAGAAGACTTTCGCGATAAGCCAGGCCTCGAACGACTGGGTCCTTTCCCTGGACTGCGACGAGCGCATATCCCCGCCGCTCGAGGCGGAAATAGAGGAGATACGCAGGACCGGGCCCGGCGACGCGGCGGGTTTCTCGATGCCGAGGCTCACGCGGCACCTCGGCCGGTGGATTCGTCACGGCGGATGGTATCCGGACAGGAAGACGAGGCTCTTCCGTAAGGACCTGGTGCGCGTGGAGGGCAGGAACCCGCACGACCGGTTCGCGGTGCCGGGGAAGGTGGTGCAGCTCTCGGGCGACATCCTGCATTTCTCCTACACCGACTACGCCGACCAAATCAGGACCATGAACAGCTTCTCGACGATTTCCGCGGCGGAGCTGTTCAAGGACGGCCGCAGGCGCGTCC
>JBFZBV010000296.1:0-2511 GCA_041308285.1 Planctomycetota bacterium
CCTGCACCTGCTCCGGTCGATGTCAATGACCTACGTCCCCGAGAACAACCGGACGTCCATCGAGAACCTGAAGCTCTCGGCCGGCTCCAGGTTCTGCTTCCGGCTGTCGGAGTACAGGAACAACCTCGGGAGGCTGGTCGTCGGAATCGAGCGCGACGGCGGGACCAAGGCCGCGGTCCGGAGCGAGCTCCGGTTCCCCCTCAGGGACTGCTGCATCTTCCTGCGCGGATCGGCGTATCCGCTCGGGTCAATCGACCCCGGGGACGTCAGGTCCGTCGAGCTCGCCCCGGCTAAGGGCACGGGGGCGGGCGCGTTCTTCGAGGGGCTGGACAGGGCCGGCAAGCACAAGGAGAGGCGCCTTCTCGCGGCGTTCCTGGAGACCTTCCCGACCCCTCAGGACCCGCTTTTCGCGGGGTTCTCGGACACGGCCGAGAAGCTGCGGCTCGCTACGCGCGGCTTCATGGAGAACGACGAGTTCCCCTTGCTCGTCTTCACCGTGGCGAAGTAGTTTTTCCCTTCCGCGCGATCCCCCCGGCATGCTATAATCCCCGGTTCGCAACCGGATTCCAGCTCAGGCGCATTGATGAAGAAACCAGCCCAGAAAACGACGCCGGATTCGATATCCGTGCCGAACCGGACGGCCTTCCTCGAGAAGGTCCGCGACTTCATCATCGCCTCGCTCGAGAGGACCGGCCTCGACGACAGGACCAAGCACCTCATGGTGCTGGCGATAGACGAGGCGGTCACCAGCAACATCCTCTTCTCCGTCGAGACCGGGCGCGAAGGCATGACCAAGGTTTCCGTGGACGTGAACAGCGTCAGGATGAAGGTGGTGATTGAAGACACGGGCAGGGACCTCGACTCGGCGGACCTGACCGAGGCGGTCATGCAGGAGACGTACACGAAGGCCAGGAAGCACGAAATGGGGATATTCCTGATTCGGCAAATCGTGGACGAAATATCCTACGCCTTCAAGAAAGGCTTCGAGAACCAGCTCACGCTGGTGAAATTCCTCGAATGAAGCCCGCGCCGGCAAGTTCGAAGCCGTCCCCCGAGGGCGGGGCCGGGGAGGCCGGCCGCGCCGGCAGGCCGGCGGCCTTCGCATCCAGCCCGGCCTTCGCCTATTCCGTCGCTGCCGCGGCATGGGCCGCGGCACTGGCATTCCTGGCCCTCACCTATCTCGGGCGCTGAAATCCGGCCCGGCCGCGCAGGCGGGGAGGTCCGATGATTGCCGTCGTCCAGAGGGTTCTCCGGGCTTCGGTCGAATGCGGCGGCGAGGTCAGGGGCAGCATAGGCCCCGGCGCGCTCGTCCTCCTCGGCGTGCAGAAGGGCGACACGGCCGCGGACGCGGAATACATGTCCAGGAAAGTTGCCGGGCTCAGGATGTTCGACGACGCGCAGGGCAGGATGAACCTTTCCGCGGCCGAGGCGGGCGGGTCCGTTCTGGCCGTGTCGCAGTTCACCCTCGCCGCGGACTGCCGCAAGGGCAAGAGGCCCTCCTTCGACTCCGCGGCCCCCTCGGATGAGGCCGAGCCGCTCTACGAGGCCTTCGTCGCGGGGATTCGATCCGCCGGCCTGAGCGTCGAGACGGGGGTGTTCGGGGCGGCCATGGACGTGGAGCTCACGAACCACGGGCCGGTGACGTTCGTCATCTCCTCGCGCGGAGCCTTCGGTGAAGAGCCGCAGCCGTGAGAGCGGCCGAGCGCGGCGCCGGGCGGGGGCGGCCCCCGGCCCGGCGCACGGTTGAAGCCTACTTGTACACGACCACCCTGTAGTTCCCGAGGGAATGGCAGCGGGCGCACGGCTCGTACTGGGTGCCCGACTTGTCCGCGCCGGCCTCAATCACGGTCTTGTATCCGCGCCCGCCGCATTCGGTGCAGGGCTGCGAATCTATGCGCACGATCTCGAGGTCGCCGGAGTTCTCGGCGTAATAGGCGGTGAGCCACTGGTATCGCGTGGAGGAGTTCGCGGCCTGCCACCACTCGTCCTCGGTCATCGTCTTCTTGGTCTTCGCGGTCTTGCTCTGCGTCAGACCGAACGCCTCTTTAATCTTCTCCCTGGCCTCCGAGCTGAGCCCGGCGCTCTCGCCGAGCTGGTCCACGATGCTCGATCCGGACGATCCGCCCGACGACGAGGTCCCCTTCTGCACTATGAACGTGCCGGTCCCGTAGGCGGATTTCCTGTACACGTAGCTCTTGCGGTTGTCGAAGGTGGTCTTGATTTCCGCCTCGGGCAGGTTGTAGACCGATGCGAGCTTCACGAGTATCTCCTTCGTGAGCTCGGTCTGGGCCCATTTCTTCGCGTCCGCTATGGTGAGCTCCTTCTCGCGGACCTTCGACTGCACCATTGTCCTCAGGTTCGAGAACCAGCCGGAGACGACAACGGCCTTGAGGTAGTTCTCCTTCTCCCTGGCTATCCGATCAGCGACCTTCTCACTGTCCTCGGTCACGGTCTTGCTCTCGGGGAACTGGGACTGGACGGTCTTCCATGCCTCCTCGGCCTCGGCGAACT
>JBFZBV010000297.1:0-7627 GCA_041308285.1 Planctomycetota bacterium
GCACAACGTCCCCTTCTTCCTCAAGGACAACCTGCGGAGCACGCTCGGCGCCGGGGACGTGGTGGCCGTGGGCGCGCACAGGTTCAAGGTCGAATACGCCTCCGAGGCCGCCCCGCCCGCCGAAGGAGCCGGCCGGGACGCGGCGTCGGCCGCGCGCTTCCGCGTGGTCGACGAGTCCGGCGCCGGGCATCCAATCGTCGGCGAGCTCACCGTGGGCAGCGGCGAGAAATGCAGGATTCGCAGGCCCGGCCTGGAGAAGACCCACGCTGTCTTCGGCCTGTGGGGGGACGGCGCATGGGTCGAGGACGTGTCGGGAGGGAGGTCCATCCAGGTGAACGGCCGTCCTGTCGGCGGAATGACCTGGCCCTGGTTCTACTCCCTGTTCGACCGCAACGAGTACGAGACCGACATCGACGTCGTGTTCAACATCCTCGTCTTCTATCTGCCGCCGTCCCTGATGCTGTTCTTCGGGCTGAGGGCGCTCATGAAGCGCCGTCACGGGTGGGGCGCGGCGCGCACAATCGCGATGATTGCCATCGTCGGAGGGCTGGGGGGAATCTACGCGTTCGTGAAGACGCACGAGAGCAAGCTCCCCTACAGGGACTGGAAGGCGGAAATCGCCGCGTCCAAGGGCGAAAAGAGCGGCCTGTTCCCCCTGTTCCCGCACTCCTACCGGCAGCAGGCACTGAACCTCAACCTGCTGCCCCCGTGGAGGAAGGCCTACTTCGGCGTGCTCGGGGACGTTTACAAGGCGGAGTTCCGCAAGACCGACAGGATTTCCGTCGCCGGCGAGACGTTCACGATTTCGTACAAGGCGGTCGGAGCCGCCGCGGACGGCCTGCCGCCAAAGGCCATGCACTTCCTCCGCGATTCCATGGACCGCGAATTCCCGCTGGAGGGCAGGGTCCTTCTCGGCACCGGTCCCGGCTGCACGGTGACGCTGACCTCGCCGGATGCAAAGGAGGTCCACGCCGCGGTGGAGGCCGCGGACGGGAAGTTCTTCCTCGAGGACCTCACGGGGACGGGCACGGCGCTCGTCAACAACATCCCGGTCAACGGCGTCATGGAGACGCTGTTCTCGCGCCTCTACGTCTTCGGGGCCGACCAGCTCGGCCGCAGCGTCTTCTCGAGGCTGCTCTACGGGACCAGGATTTCCCTCACGATAGGAATCGTCGCGGTGTCGATATACGTGACCATAGGAATCCTGATTGGCGGCATAGCGGGGTATTTCGGCGGCCTGGTGGACATCCTGGTCTCGAGAATCATCGAAATCATAATATGCTTCCCCACCTTCTTCCTGATTCTCTCCCTGGTGGCGATGCTGGGGAAGAACATATTCTACGTGATGCTGATAATAGGCATCACGCATTGGACCGGCGTGGCCAGGCTGATTCGCGGCGAGTTCCTGAAGCAGAAGCAGATTGACTACGTCACCGCGGCGAGGGCTTTGGGCGTGTCCAGGTTCAGGATTATGTTCAAGCACATCCTGCCCAACGCCATCGCCCCGGTGCTGGTGTCCGCGAGCTTCGGAGTCGCAGGCGCCATCCTGCTCGAGTCGGGGCTCAGCTTCCTCGGCCTCGGCGACGTCAGGACCCCGAGCTGGGGCCAGATTCTCGACGCCGGCAGGGCATCCAAGGAGCACCACCTCATCCACCTCCCGGGGCTCGCGATTTTCGTCACGGTGGCAATCATGAACCTCATGGGCGAGGGCCTGAGGGACGCCCTCGACCCGAAGCTCAGGAAATGACATGGCGGAACTTCTGGAACAGCAGGATGCACCCCCGGCCCGGGAAAAGGCCGACGTGCTCGTCTCGGTCAAGGACCTGCGCACGTACTTCTTCACGGACGAGGGCGTCGTCACCGCAGTGGACGGGGTCTCCTTCGACATACTCCGCGGAAGGACGCTCGGCGTGGTCGGCGAATCCGGCTGCGGCAAGAGCGTCACCGCATTCTCCGTCATGCGCCTCATCCCCGACCCGCCCGGCCAGATAGTCTCCGGCGAAATCCTCTTCGAGGGAAGGGACATCGTCAAAATATCCGAACGGGAGATGAGGAGAATCAGGGGCAACAAGATCTCCATGATCTTCCAGGAGCCCATGACTTCGCTGAACCCCGTGTACACGGTCGGCAACCAGGTCATGGAGGCCATCATCCTCCACCAGAGGAAGAAGGCGTCCGAGGCGCGGAAAATCGCCGTGGACTTCCTCCACAAGGTCGGCATACCGTCGCCGGAAATCAGGATTGACGAATACCCCCACCAGATGTCCGGAGGCATGAAGCAGAGGGTCATGATTGCCATGGCCCTTTCCTGCCACCCCGCCCTGCTCATCGCCGACGAGCCCACTACCGCCCTGGACGTGACAATCCAGGCGCAGATACTCGACCTCATGAACAAGCTCAAGGAAGAGTTCGGCATGTCCATCATGCTCATCACGCACAACCTCGGCGTGGTGGCCGAAATGGCCGACGACGTCGTCGTCATGTACGCGAGCAAAATCGCTGAAAAGGGGTCGGCCCTGCAGGTGTTCAAGAAGCCCCTGCACCCGTACACCACCGGCCTGTTCAACTCCCTTCCCGTCATGGGTGAGAAGAAGGAGAAGCTGGAGGTGATACCCGGGGTCGTGCCCAACCCGCTGGATTTCCCTTCCGGGTGCAAGTTCCGCACGCGGTGCCGCCGCGCGAACGACCGCTGCCTGGAGGAACCGGAACTCAAGGAAGTCGAACCGGGCCACCACGTGGCCTGCTGGTTCGCAGGATGAAGGCCCCGAGCATGGAAAACCGCGAAGGCAGACGGATGCTCCTCGAGGTCAGGAACCTCGTGAAGCACTTCCCCATCCGCAGAGGCGTGTTCTCCAAGGTCGTCGGCCAGGTCCGGGCCGTGGACGGCATCTCGTTCCACATCCTCGAGGGCGAGACGCTCGGGCTGGTCGGGGAGTCGGGCTGCGGCAAGACCACCGCGGGCCGCGCCATACTCCGCCTCATCGAGCCCACGTCCGGCAAGGTCGCGTTCAGGGGCACCGACGTGCTCTCGCTCGGCCGGCGGGGCATGAAGAAGCTCCGCAGGGAGATGCAGATTATCTTCCAGGACCCCTTCTCCTCTCTCAACCCGAGGATGACGGTCGAGGGAATCGTCGGCGAAGGGCTCGCGGTGCACGGGATAGCCGGCGGCGAGGAGCGGCGCAGGATGGTCCGGGAGGTCCTCGAGAAGGTGGGCCTGTCCAAGAACCACATCACCCGCTACCCGCACGAGTTCTCCGGAGGCCAGCGCCAGAGAATCGGCATCGCGAGGGCCGTGGCGCTCAGGCCGAGCTTCATCGTGTGCGACGAGGCCGTCTCGGCCCTCGACGTGTCCATCCAGGCCCAGATTATCAACCTCCTCTGCCAGCTCAAGGAGGAGTTCGGGCTCTCATACCTCTTCATAGCCCACGACCTCTCCGTGGTCGTCCACATCTCCGACCGGATTGCCGTGATGTACCTGGGCGAGATTGTGGAGACCGCCCCGAGCGTCGAAATCTGGAAGAAGCCGCTCCACCCCTACACACAGGCTCTCATTTCCGCCGTGCCGGTGCCCGACCCCACGGTGAAGAAGGACAGGATTATCCTCAAGGGCGACGTTCCCACGCCGATAAACCCGCCCTCGGGATGCAGGTTCCACACCCGCTGCGCCTATGCCATGCCCGTGTGCTCCAAGTCCAGGCCTCCGGCCGTGAAAGCCGGCCCGGACCACACGGTGGCCTGCTTCCTGGTCGGCGGGCGCGAGGAAGCGGAAGCCGCCCTCGGCCGCCCGCGTTGACAGGGGCCCCGGGCCGCGCCGCCAGGATGTAAGCCCGGCCCCGGCACGGCCCGCCTGATTTAGGAGATTCTCGAGGTTGGAGGAGTCGATAGCATACGCCGTCGGAGCCCTGGCTCTCGCGCTCGTCGTCCTGTTCTCCCTGGCCGACGCCGCGCTGTCGGAGATTTCATGGCTGGTCCTCGAGAAGAAGCTGCGCGACGAGGATAAAATAAGGCGGTTCGCCGAGAGCAAGGTCCGCATCGGCATCTCGGTGAAAATCCTTATCGTGGCCTTCAACGCAATCTTCGCCGTCTCCGCCTTCCTCGTCGTCCGCTGCCGCGCCCCCGGGGACGCGTCGGTCTTCTTCGGCGCCGCCGGCGTCATCGTCTCGGCGCTGCTCCTGTGCGACATGGTCCCCGACCTCCTCGGCCGCCGCAACCCCGACGCCGTCGTCGCCGGCCTCCTGCCGCTCCTGCACTTCGTCGACAAGGCCGCCAGGCCCGCCACGGCGGTGCTCTACTGGATTTCCGAGGTGTTCGCCAGGATTCTCGGCCTGGCCAAGCCGTCTGCGAGCCCGGACGAGCAGATTCACCAGGAGCTTATGTCCGCTGTCATGGAAGCGAAGCACGGCGGAGTGTTCGCCGACGGCGAGGACAGGATGATAAAGAGCATCATCGAGTTCAGCCGCATACAGATAAGCGAAATCATGACCCCCAGGACGGACGTGTACGCGATACAGGCCGACACGCCGGTGGACGCCGCGGTGAAGCTCTGCTTCGAGTACGGGCATTCGAGGGTGCCGCTGTTCAGGGAGAACCTCGACGACATAACGGGCGTGCTCTACGTCAAGGACCTGCTCCAGCACTGGGGCGACCCGGCGAGCAAGACCATGCGCGCGTCGGAAATCGCACGCGAGCCCATCTTCGTCCCCGAGACGAAGCTCGTGGGCGACCTTCTTATCGAGTTCAAGAAGGAGAAGGTGCACATAGCAGTCGTCATGGACGAATACGGCGGCACGGCGGGAATCATCACGATAGAGGACATCATCGAGGAGATTATCGGCGAAATCGAGGACGAGTACGACGAGAAGGAGCCGGACATGATTGACATAGCGTCGGACGGATCCGCCGTGGTCGACGCCAGAATCAACGTGTACGAGCTCAACGAGGCCCTTGGAATCTCCATACCGGAGGGCGAGTCGTACGACACGATAAGCGGGTTCATATTCTCCCAGATTGGCAGGATACCCGGGACGGGCGAGAACATAGTCTACGGCGGGCTCACGTTCACGATACTCGACGCGGACCAGAGGAAGATCATCCGCGTGAAGATTGTCAAATCCGGGGTCGAGGAATGACCGAAACCGCTAGGGCCCTCGTCCTGAGGACTTTCGACTACAGCGAAACCAGCCTCGTCGTCACCCTCTTCACGGACCGCATGGGCCTCGCCAGGGCCATCGCCAAGGGCGCGAAGAGGCCCGACAGCCGGCTGTACGGGGGCTTGGGCCTGTTCTCGCTGTCCGACGTCACGATTTACCCCAAGAAGTCCGGCCTCGACGTGCTCTCGGAGGCAGACCTCCTGGACGGGTTCCCGGGTCTCGGGGACGACCTCGGAGCCTACTTCGGCGCCCACTACGCCGCTGAGCTGCTCCTCGGCCTCACGGTGGAAGGGGACCCCTGCCCGGGCGCGTTCGAGGCCGCGCTCGCCGCGCTGCGGGGCCTCGCCGCAGGACTCGACCCGGACATCGCGCTATTCCGCTTCGAGGCCCGCATGCTCTTCTGCACCGGCCACATGCCCCGCACGGACGGCTGCGTCTCCTGCGGGAAACCCCTGCCGCGCGGAAAAGACGTCGGCTTCTCCCCGAGGTCGGGCGGGGCGTTCTGCGAATCGTGCGCCGCGCCCTGGCCCGAGACCGGAATCACCATAAGGGCCGGCACGCTCTCGCTCCTCTCCAGGTTCGCCGACCCCGCCGCGACCGACCTGTTCCGCGCCAGAATACCCCAGGTCCTCCGGAGGGAGCTCCGCCGCCTGTTCGTAGCCTGCTTCCAGAGCCTCATGGAACGGGAGCTTCGCACCGTGAAATTCCTGGGCCGGGCCCCGCGCCCCGCCCGAGGCGCGTCGTCCGGGGCGCCGCAGAGGGGTACGGCCTAGCCCTGCCCTTCCCGATCCGCCGGCCTGTCGGGCCTGATTCCCCCCGTCTGCCTGCCGCCTTCGCCGTCCCCGTCGGCCTGATTGGGAAGAAGGCCGAGCCTGCCCGCGAACCCGGTCACGGCCTTCACGAACTTCTGGCCCTGCGCCGCGGAAAGCCAGACCGCCTCGAGCTTCGAGGGGTCGATTCCCTTCTTCGCGATTTTCTTCGAAAGCTTCTCCATCCGCTTCCTGCAGTCGTAGTTGCCGGTGATGTAATGGCAGGTGGGGAACTCGCAGCCCATGACCATCACTCCCGCCGCCCCCTTCTCGAAGGCCCTGAGGACATGGTCCTCGTCGACCCTCGCGGAGCACATCACCCGGATAATCCTCACGTGCGGCGGGTACTCGAACCTGCTCACGCCCGCGATGTCCACTGCCCCCAGGGCGCACCAGTGGCAGCAGAACGCCACGATTTTCCGCCCCGCGTCCTCGGCGAGCGCGGCGTCGACCTGGGCGAGTATCTGCGCGTCGGTGTAGTGCACTATCTGCACCGCGTCCTTCGGGCAGCCCGCCGCGCAGGTCCCGCAGCCCTTGCAGACCGCCTGTATCACGAAGGGCTTCTCGTCCCTCATCTCGATTGCGGCGAACGGGCAGCTCTTCGCGCACAGGCCGCAGCCGCTGCACGCCGCCGCGTCCACCACGGCCACGGTCCCCTCAGCGACCACGTAACCCCTCTTCATGGGTATCGAGGCGCGCATCGCCGCGCCGGCCGCCTCCTCGAGGGTCTCGCGCAGCCCCTTGGGCGACCTCGCGCAGCCTGCCAGGTAGACGCCGTCCGCAGGGAAGTCCAGCGGCCTGAGCTTGATGTGCGCCTCCTTGAAGAAGCCCTCCGAGTCCGCCGAGACCTTGAGAAGCCCCTTGAGCTGCTCCACGGACCCGTCCCCGCAGAAGCCCGCCGTCAGCACCACGAGGTCGGCCTCCAGGCGGAGGTTCGCGCCCAGCTGCACGTCCGCGACCTCGACGATGTGCCGCCCGCCCTCGGCCGACACCCTCGGGGGGGCGGCTTCGGAATAGCGAATCAGCCGCACGCCCCGTTCCGCGGCCCTCGCCCTCTCCGCGGACTCGTCCCCGACCAGCGTCAGGTCCCGGTACAGAATCGAGACCCTGGCCCCGGGGTCCGCATCCAGGACGGCCGCCGCGTTCTTCAGCGACGTCCGGCACCCGATGTTGCAGCAGCCCCGCTCCGCGTTGCGCGACCCGGCGCAGTTTATCATGACCACGGACCCGTACTTCGCCCGCCGGCCCTCCCTGAGCATGCCCTCGAGGCCGAGCTGGGTGGCCACCCCGGCGCCCGGCGCGGCCCCGAAAAGGCCCGCCGCGTCCGCCTCCCTCATGCCCGTTGCGGCTATGACCGTGGAGATTTTGAACTTCCGCCCGCCCGTGATCTCCGCGTCGAAATTCCCCACGTACCCGCGCAGCGACGTGACCTCCGCGGACGTAATCGCCTCGACGTTGGGCATGGCCTTCACCCGGCCGGCCAGGGCTGCGACCGTTTCCGCGGGGCCCGCCGCGCCGCGGCCGAGGCCGTGGAGCCTGTTCAGCAGGCCGCCCAGGGCCGCCGATCTCTCGACGAGGACCACCTCGAAGCCCTGCGATCCCAGGCATTCGGCGGCCTTGAGCCCCGCGGGCCCGCCGCCTATCACGAGGCATCTCCCGCCCACGGGG
>JBFZBV010000298.1:0-5366 GCA_041308285.1 Planctomycetota bacterium
GACAAGAATCGAATCTGAGATTCGTGGCGGAGGTCGGGCCCCCGGCGGCTTCTGAAGGTGCAACCCCCATGACGGCCGGTTTTACCCACAGTCCTTCATGCAGCGGAGCGGCACCCAGAAACGATGAAAATGGATCCGAGCGCGGCATGAAGGACATGCGCCTCGAAAATTTCTGCATCCGAGAATCTTGTTTAATGAGGCTAGATACCCCTCACCCCTGCCCTCTCCCCGAGGGAGAGGGAGACTTTTTCGGAATGCGAGTGAATATCGCAACCTTTGAATGCACATATAGTTACCCTCTCCCCCTTCGAGGGGGAGAGGGTAAGGGTGAGGGGGAGGAGTAGCGAATTTGAAAGGTTGCGACTGGGAATTTTCGAGGCAGATTCCGGCGAAGACCCCGGCAAAGAAGCGGCGAAGGGATCCCGGAAAAAGGGGGCCGCAATACGACTCGGCCGTCTTTGGCCTGGCGGACGAAAATGAGTTACAATGCCTCCTGCCCGGTCGTAGGGAGGTCATTTTGTCCCGCCCGTCTCCGTCAGCAAATGATTATCCGCGTCGAGCTGCATCGGCATCGAGGCGGCTTGCAGCCGCCCTGGTAGCCCTGGCTGCGCTGCCCGCCCTTTTCGCGGCGGGGGAGGAGCCTGCGAAGCCGGCCGAACCCGCGAAACCCGGGCAGAGCCGCAAGACCGAGACGGCGTTCTCGTTCCCCTGCGACAAGTACATGTCAGGCCTCAAGGGTCCTGGAAACTTCGGGCTCTTCATCCCCAGGGGCGCCAGCGCTGCCTTCGGGGGCACGTACCACCTGGCCGAGGACGTCTGGCTCGAGGGCGGGACGCCGGTGAAGTGCGTCGCGGACGGGGTGGTGGCGTATTCGGATTTCTCCCAGACGTGGACCGACGAGAAGGGGCGGAAGCACTGGAACCTCGGGAACGTCATGGTAATCGAACACAAGCTCGATCCGCCGGAAGGGGCTCTCGAATACGTGTGTTCGTTCTACGTGCACATGGGGAAGGACAGGAAGTTCAAGACCGGCGATCAGGTGGCCAGGGACGAGGTCATCGGCAGCATAGGGGCCGACAAGAGCGAGGAGAACGGCGGATATCCTGCGCACATCCACTTCGGCATGCACAAGGGCAGGTACGTGCAGATTCCGCCCTCCTGGGAACAGGAGGTCAGGAAGGCCGCCGAGGTCAAAGGACTTCCCGTGTCTCCCGGAATCCGATCGCAGGGAGAGAAGCCGGACCCGCCGCCTGCCCCTGCAGCGCCGGAATTCCTGAAGGGCGAGGTGGCGGCAGTGGAGCTCTGGCAGGGCACGAACGCCAAGGTGACGTTCAAGAACTCGGAGAAATACTCAATCTTCTCCCTCCTTGTGGGCAGCTCGTCGCCCGACTATAAATCCGCTCCCATCATGTGCTGGTGCTGCGGATACGGGGACAAGGCGACGCTTGCGGAGTGGATTAAACCGTCGGAATGGATAAAAGGCCATCCGCTCAAGCCGGAAGAAGGCAAGGACGCGGGGAATGAGAAGGGCGGCGGGAAAAAGTGAGATGCAATGTGCGTCAGGCGGACTTGACCGGGGCCCGGCACAGTCGCGTCAATTTTAAAAAGCTCAAATTTCCTCTTCGAACCTGAGAACGCTGAGCGGGAATCCCGGCGAGCCGCGTTCAAGATTCCCGGCGCCTTTTCCTGCGGGGGGCGAATGCCCCGAGCCTATCGGGGGACTTCGCCGATTGCGCTCGTCTATTTGAACTTCACGACGAACACGTCCGACGATCCGCTGACGGACGACTTCGGCTCCGTGCCGCCGCCCCAGTCCGACCTGAAATCCACGCTGCCGCGGAAATAGCCTGATGCCGTGATTGCGCCCAATCCGTCGACCGCGATTTCGCTGATGACGTCCGCGTTCGATCCGCCGAAGGCCATGACCCAGCCGTAGGAGCCGCCGGATTCGATTCGCATGACGAAAGCGTCCCCTCCCCCGCCGCTGGTCCTCGAGTCCGCGGTCCCGCCCCAGTCGTACCGGAAGTCCACGGTGCCGTCGAAGTATCCGGCCAGGAAGACGTTTCCGGAGGCGTCGAAAGCCAGGGAGGTGCCCTGATCCAGCGAAGTCCCGCCGATGCTCCGCGTCCAGCCGTACGATCCGTCCGAGTTGACCTTGCAGACGAACGCGTCCGATCCTCCGAACTCGGTCCTGGAATCCGTGCCGCCGCCCCAGTCGGCGCGGAAGTCGACGGTGTTCGCGTAGGTCCCCGTGACGTAGACGTTGCCTGATCCGTCCACGCCGGTGCCGTATCCCGAGTCGGGGCCCGTCCCTCCGATGCGCCTCACCCACCCGTACGACCCGTCCGCCTGGATCTTCAGGAGGAAGGCGTCGGTTGAAGCCCCTGAAGAGGTCCGGTTGTCGGTGCCGCTCCAGTCCGCCTGGAAGTTGACGGTGCCAATGAAGGATCCCGAGGCGTAGACTATGCCTGCAGGGGTGGCTGCAAGGGCAGCGCAGCTGTCGTATCCTGCCCCGCCCAGCGCCCTGGTCCACCCGTAGGTCCCGTTCGAGTTGACCTTGGTCACGAATCCGTCGATGGACGCGCCGGTCTTGTTGTCGGTCCCGCCCCAGTCCGCCTGGAAGTTCACGGCGCCGTCGAAGAACCCCGCGGCGTAGACGTTTCCCGAGGAGTCTGCGGCCAGGCAGGAAACCCTGTCCCCGCCGGCGCCGCCAATCTGCTTCGCCCAGCCGTACGATCCGTCCACGTTTATCCGCATGATGAAACCGTCGTCTCCGCTCGCGGTCCTCGAGTCGGTCGCGCCGCCCCAGTCGGCCCTGAAGTCGACCGTGCCCGCGAACTTGCCGCAGACGTAGACGTTCCCCGATGAATCCGTTGCGAGCGCCTCGACCCAGTCCTGTCCCGAATCCCCAATCCTCCTGACCCAGGCGTACGTGCCGTCGGCGTTGATCTTCATCACGAAGCCGTCGCTGGCGACGCCGGTCCGCGAATCGGTCCAGCCGCCCCAGTCCGCGTGGAAATCCACGGTGCCGTCGAACATGCCTCCGACGTAGGCGTTGCCTGATCCGTCGACGGCCAGCGCGAAGGACCTGTCCACGCCGGTGTCGCCGGCGCAGCGGGCATGGGTCCAGTCGAGGACCTTGAAGTCTGTCGATGAAGCAGACCATGCGGAGACGTTCCCCGCGAGGTCTCGTGCGCGCACCCGGACGCGCAGGAACGGCCACGCCTTGCTGTTCGAGAGGTCCCATGGCCAGGAGCCCGTGTCCGCGAAGGCGGTCGCGAGCGCGGTCCAGCCGGATCCCGAATCAATCGACAGCTCGAGATCGGCGGTGGAAGGGTGCGCGTCGGTAGTGGACCAGGCGATGCTCCGCACTCCGTTCCAGACCTCTCCGCCCACGGGCGAAGTAAGAGTCACGCCCGGGATTGTGTTGTCTAGGGTGAAGTCCGAGGCGGATGCGGACCAGGCGGACGGGTTCCCCGCCTTGTCCACCGCCCTCAGGCGCAGACGGCAGGAGGATCCGTCGCTCGACAGAGTCGTGTCCCATACCCACGTGCCGGTGTCGGGAGCTCCCGCGGCCAGGGACGTCCAGGACGTGCCGGAGTTCGCGGAGAACTCGATGTCCACGGTCGACCGGTGCAGGTCCGACGCAGTCCAGGCGACGATCCTGGTCCCGTTCCACATCTCCCCGCCCGCGGGGGACGTGAGAGAAGCCGTGGGGGCGGTGTTGTCCACGGCGAAGTCCGCGGCCGAGGCGCTGAAGCAGGACTGAGCGCCGCCGGATTCCGTGATCCTGACCCGGACGCGGAAGGCCGATCCGTCGGTGACCGCCGCCGTGTACCAAGAATGGGTACCTGTGTCGGCAATCCCGGTAGAAATGGAAGTCCAGGTCGCCCCCGAGTCGGCCGAGACATCGGCGTCCACTATGCCGCCGTCCGCGAACCACGACGACCATGCGATGTCGCGCGTCCCGCCCCAGACCTCGCCCCCGGCGGGGGCCAGGAGGATGATTCCGGGGCTCGTGGCGTCCTCGTCCTCGCTGCTGCACCCCGCGACGGCGGCCACGAGAATGGCAAGGAGCAATGCAGTCCGGGCATTCATTCGCAGATCCCCCAATTGCGACTGGCGGCTGAGAGGAGCCGCACGGACCTCGCGAGGATGATACCAGGGAGCGCAGGATGATGTCGAACTCATTCGACGCTGAGAACGGTGATCATTTCTCCAGATGCTGGGGAAACTGGGTTGGGACCATTGAGACCTTCGGCGTTTTCAGCTTCGGTTATGCGGTTTCAGCGTCGAATGCGTGGAAACTCATCCAATCATCGTCATTTCCCGGATTGCGCGGGTTCAGGAGTTCCTGAGCTGTTCCGGTGTGAAGTAGAGCTTCTTGCTCTCGACCGTCCCGTCCTGCTGGCGGAACCTGAATTCGATTTGCAGGCCGTTGTTGGCGCGGATTGCGTTGGGTATGTAGGGCCTTATGTTGAATGCCACCTCGCCGTAGGCGTTGGTCTGCCAGGTCCCGACGAAGCCCCCGTTGACGTAGACCTCGACCATCCAGCCTGCGACAGGCGCGTTCCGGGTCTCCTTGTGGGATTCGGTCACGCGGCTCGTGACAATGCCCGTCCTCTTCTCGACCACGCCGCAGCCTGCAGAGCACAGCAGGAGGGCCGCGAAAACCGCGGCCGGAAGCGCAGTCCCGAATCTCCGGTTCTTCATTTCAATCCCGGTACTAGTCGTCATCGTCGCCGCCCCCGCCGCCGCCGGTTTCAATCCCGACAATCAACAGGATGATGAACCCGATTCCGATTCCGAATCCTAAGCCTATGGCGAGTCCCGTGAGGTCGAATTCGCGCCTGGCGCCCTGGCTCAGCTGGACAGTCCGGACCTCCTCCTCCTGCATCCGGGTCAGCTTGACCACCGCCTGGCCGCCCGGAGCAGTGCGTACTTCGGACTGTATCTTCCCCGAGGTCGAAATGGGCACGCGTTCGGCCACTGTGCTGATGGGCACGTTGGTGTAGCCGAGCGGGATGGAACAGCCCGATGCGAAGAGGCTGATGGCAACGACAATCGCGCAGATTCGTTTGACGAAGGGCATATCCGCATCCCTGCAAAAAGCCGTCACCGATGCCGTATTGTAGCATTGCAGAACGACGGATTCAAACCCGCCCGCTGCGGGGCAGCGGTAAGGAGTCGCGGGCGGAATCGTTGATTTGCTCGGCACGCGCCGCAAGTCTCGAACCCCGCGCCTGGAATGCGCATGCGCGTGGACCCTGCTGTGCATGAGAGGGCGCGCGGATGAGCAGCTTCTAAGGAAACAAATCCCCTCAGGCTCTTGTGTCCTTAATCCAGTTCCCCGCGGCGGATGTAGC
>JBFZBV010000299.1:0-22094 GCA_041308285.1 Planctomycetota bacterium
GCAGAAGACAGGCTACTCCGAGGTCGCGCTCCCGAGCTGGGCCGAAACGGTCTCGGCCTCGTCGAACGCGGTCTTCTGGGTCAGGGTAGCATCAATCCCCGCTGCAGGGGCGACGCTTTACATGTACTACGGCAACCCGGCGGCGGTTTCCGCCTCGGACTTCGACGCGACCTTCACCAAGGATTTCGGCGAGACCGGCCTTCTCGACCTGTGGCACATCGACGAGGGCGGAGGCCTGTTCGCGTCGGATTCCGCGGGATTGCTCGGCATGAGCCTCGAGAACTTCGCGTCCCCCTTCGGCTGGACCGCCTCCGACGGCGGGGCCTGGGGGACGCGCCGGGACGCGGGGTTCTCGACCGGGTCCGCGGTACTTCTCGACGGCGTCGACGACCGGCTCGACTCGGCCGGCACAATCTCGTCCGGGTCGGCTCTCACCGTCGAGGCGTGGGTCAAGGGGACCGGCGCGGGTTCCTGCAACACCGAGCAGGTCATAGCGTCGCAGTGGAACAGCGACGGGACCAGGTTTTCCGCCCCTGGGTCCTGGACCGCGTTCGACCCGGGCTACGGCACCAACGGGACCGACGGCCTGGATGATGCGATCCTCGGCCTGGACATCGACGGGTTATGGGGCGGGGCTTTCGACGGGAGATACGTGTACTTCGGCATGCACAACAACGGAGCGGGGTACAACGGCACCGTCCTGAGGTTCGACACGCGGGGGGGGTACGCCAGCATTTCTTCATGGACCGCGTTCGATCCCAAGGCCAACGGAGTCGGATCGGACCCCCGGGGGTTCTCAGGCTGCGCGTTCGACGGAAGGTACGTGTATTTCTCCCCTTATTATAACTCCACACAGCACGGCGAAGTTCTGAGATATGACACCCAATCGACGGCGGGCTTCGCCGACGCCGCGTCCTGGTCGACCTTCGACCCGGGTAATCCTGCTCCGTTGTGGTCTACGCTCGCATCCATGTCGTCCGCCCGCTCCTACTTCCGTGCCGCGGCTGCGGGCGGGAAGATATACGTCGTGGGCGGCATCGGCAGTCCGGATTTGGCTGTCTGCGAGGCTTTCGATCCCGCGACCGGCACGTGGAACGCGACTCCGCTCGCGTCCATGTCAATAGGCCGCAATTCCCCGGGCCTGGCTTCGTACGGGGGGAAGGTCTACGCGTTCGGCGGACTCTACTCGTCCGTGGTGCAGAACTCCGTCGAGGAGTACGACCCGGTCGGCGACGCCTGGGTCGGCAAGCTCGCCATGGCCACGGCACGCTGGGGCATGGTCTGCGTGGAGCACAACGGCAAAATCTACTGCATGGGCGGTGCGACCGACTCCGGCGCGACTACTTACACGAACGAAGTCAGGGCCTACGACCCGGCCAACAACACGTGGAGCGGGGCATTGGCTGTCATGCCGGTGGCGCGTTTCATGGCAGCAGGCGTCTCGGCCGGCGGCAAAATTTACATTGTCAGCGGCCAGGGCCCCCCGGGCACATACACCGGAGTGCTGGACATATACGACCCGGGTTCGAACACGTGGAGCACGGGATCGACGATGCCCGCGGGCAGGCACGGCCTGGTCGCCGAAGCAGCCGGCGGGAAGATTTACGCCATGGGAGGCTGGAACGGATCGTCGTACCAGTCCCGCGTGGACGTCTACGACCCCTTGACGGACGTCTGGTCCCAGGGTGTGCCTCTTTCGAGCACGCGCGAGCATTTCGCGGGCGAGTCCCTGAACGGCCGCATCTACGTGTTCGGCGGCGGGAACCCGACGGCCACTGCCGTGACCGAAGTCTACGACGCGGCATCGGAGAGCCCGCTGGGCGACGCGGACGGTTTCTACGGCACGGTTTTCGACGGCAGGCACCTCTACCTCGTGCCCATGAACAACGGCTACGGCGGCCATTCGAACGTGGTCAGGTACGACACGCTCAAGCCCTTCGATTCCGTCTCGTCCTGGGAATCGTTCGACGCGTACGCGCAGGGCGTGGTCGCGAAAAGAGCGTACAACGGAGCCATGTTCGACGGCACGTACATCTATTTCTCGCCGTCCGGGAGTTCGGGGGAGGTGCTCCGATTCGACACGCGCAAGCCCTTCGCGGCCAAGGAATCCTGGGAAGCGTATGAACCCGGTCTGGACGGCATCGGCACGATTTCCGCCGGGTTCGCGGGCGGCGTATTCGACGGCCGCTACGTCTATTTCTCGCCGTACTACAACGGGTCCGTCTACCACCGGGAAGTGCTCCGCTACGACACCTCCGGCGGGTTCAGGGACCCGGCTTCGTGGGCGGCGCGCACGCCGGCGGCTGGAATCCTGGGGCACTGGGGCGCGGTTTTCGACGGGAAATACGTCTACTTCGTACCGCGCTATACCAACAATGCCGGCACCTTCCTCAGGTTCGACACTGCCGGCGACTTCAACGACAACGGCGCCTGGTCGGTCTTCGACCCGGGATCCGCAGGCGTCGGCGTCGATCTGGACGGGTTCCTGGGCGCAATCTCCGACGGCAGGAACATCTACTTCCCGCAGTACAACAACGGGGCCGCCTATGCCGGCGAAATACTCAGGTTCGACACGACCGGATCGGACTCATCGTTCAAGCTCCTGTGGTCGACGGCGAACCGCAGCGGGAGCTACTCGGGCGAGCCTTTCGGCGCGGGGGCCGTGCTGAACACCTCCGCAGGCGTGTTCTCGGCCCACGCCAACTCCGTGCTCCCCGCAGGGGAGTGGCACCACGTGGCCATGACGTACGACGGATCAGCGCTGTCCCTGTACGTCGACGGGTCGCAGGCCGCGTCCTGCACGGCCACGGGGACCGTGAACTCCTGCAGCTCGCCGCTGCAGATTGGCGGATTCTACGGCAGCAGGGCCACGTTCGCGGGACTCGTGGACGACGTCCGCATCCACGACAGGGCCCTGCCCGCGGCCGAGATACTCGCCCACTCGCAGCGCCGCAAGTACGCCTCCCCGGAACCCCAGGTGACGATCATAGGTGATGAGGTGCATAAATGACCCCCAGAAAAGCCGTTCTACTCGCATTAATCGCGTCTGCAGCACTCATCGGGTCCTGCACGACGAAGAAGACCGTCAACGACCCCTATCCTGCCGTCGTGTCCGGCCTGTCGCCCGACAACGGCGCCATCGGCGGCGGGACGAACGTCGTGGTCTACGGGTCGGGTTTCGCCGACGGCGCCATTGTCCAGATTGGCGACGCCTGGGCATCCTCAGTTGCCGTGGTCAGCGAGACCGAAATCTCCTGCGTCACCCCCCGCGGCCTGGCCGAAGGGCCCGCCGACGTGACCGTGTATTCGCCCGGGAGGAAGCCGGGCACTCTCGAGGACGGATTCACTTACAAGCACTGGTGGAACTCGGCCTGGGAATGCCGCAAAGCCGTCGTCGTGACGGGCTCGACTGCCGGAGCGCTGGCCGACTACCAGGTACGCATCTCAATAACGTACGACTCCGACATGGACCCGCTGTTCGAGGACCTGCGCTTCTGCTCCTACTACGGCGGCGCGGAAATCCCCGTGCCGTGCTGGATGGAATCGTGCGTTCCCGGATCGCAGGCTGAGTTCTGGGTCAAGGTCCCGTACGTGCCCGCGTCGCCCGCGACCTTGACGGTCTACGCTTATTACGGGAACGCTTCCGCTGCGGACGCATCGGACTTCGACGCGGTCTTCGCCAAGGAGTACGGCGAATCCGGGCTGCTGGGCCTGTGGCATCTGGACGAGTGCGGCGGGGCGTGGGTCTCGGACGCTGCCGGCGGATCGAACCACGGCCTTCTGCGCAATTTCGCGCCGCCCTTCGGCTGGGCGTGCGAGGACGGCGGAGCCTGGGCCGGCCGGCAGGACGCGCGATTCTCCGAGGGTGGAATGCTCCTGCTCGACGGATCAGACGACTTCGTGGACTGCGGTGCCGGGACGTCGCTGCATTCCCCGGCCGCGATGACGCTCGAGGCCTGGGTCAGGGGCGACAGACCGTCGGCATCGGGTCCGGAGCAGGTGATTGCGGGCAGCTGGCAGTCGCAGAACAGCGGCTTTTCGAGCGCATCGAGCTGGACCGCCTTCCGTGCGGGGCCGGCGCCCGTTAACGCGCTGGGCGGCTACCACGGCGCGGGTTTCGACGGACAGTACGTCTACTTCATCCCTCATTACAGCGGGGGTTACCACGGCCAGGTGCTCAGGTACGATTCTCATGCGAATTTCAGCCTGCCGGGTTCCTGGACCGCGTTCGATCCGGGATCGTCGTGGGGGTCGGCCCCCCCGTGGACCACGGCCGCGAACAACATGCTTTCTCCTTCGCGCAGGGAGCAGGCCTCGGCGGTGGTGAACGGGAAGATCTACGTGTTCGGCGGCGTGGACGGCACAATCGTAGACCTGAACCTGTGCGAGGAGTACGACCCCGCTTCTGACACGTGGGCGCCGAAGACCGCGATGCCCACTGCGCGCACCGAGGCGGCGGCTGCTGCGATCGACGGGCTAATCTACGTCATTGGCGGCGAGGATTACGACACCAACACGCCGCTGAACACCGTGGAGATTTACAACCCTTCGTCGAACTCGTGGACCACTGGCGCCAACATGCCTACGGCCAGGAGGACGCTGTCCTGCGCGGCGGTGAACGGCAGGATTTACGCCATCGGCGGCGACGACGCCGGAACGACCTGTTACGACGTCGTGGAGGAATACAATCCCGCCACGAACACGTGGGCGACCAAATCGCCCATGGGCGTCGCTCGGGGCGAGCACGGCTGCGCGGTCCTCAACGGCAGAATCTACATCGTTTCCGGCTGGGACGGAGCAGCCAACCTCGCGAGCGTGGAAGTGTACAACCCGGCAGACGACACCTGGACGACCGCCGCCTCAATCCCCAATGCGAGAAGGCACCCGGGCTGCGAAGTCCTCGAAGGCAGGATTCTCGCCGTGGGAGGCTATACGTCGGGTACGACCGGTCTGGTCGAGGAGTACGACCCCGTCTCCAACTCGTGGCGGCAGAGGTCGACGATGTCCACCGCGAGGCGGGACTTCACAATCAACGCCGTCGGGAGCGCGCTGTACGTCACCGGCGGAATAAACGTCTCCCTCTACGACACCGTTCACGTCTACAAGCCCGAACGCGACTGGGTCGGGCATGATCCGGACGGATACATGGGATCGGTCTTCGACGGCCGATATCTCTATCTGGTCCCCTATTACAACGGATCGGCCCAGCACGGGTGCGTGCTCCGCTTCGACACGCAGGGGACCTTCAACGACATGAACTCCTGGATCGCGTTCGATCCGGGCTGGTATCTGGACGCCGCGCTCGGATTGGACCTGGACGGGTACAGGGGCGGCGTGTTCGACGGCAGGTACGTGTACTTCGTGCCGCTGGACAACGGGTCGGGCCAGCACGGCGCGGTGCTCAGGTTCGACACGGAAGGATCATTCAGGGACACCGGGTCGTGGACCGCGTTCGATCCGGGAAACGCCGGGGTGGGCACTGATCCGGACGGATACCAGGGCGCGGTTTTCGACGGCAGATACGTGTATTTCTCGCCGTTCCACAACGGATTGTCCCAGCACGGCGAAGTGCTGCGCTACGATACGCAGAGCGAGTTCGGCGACGCTGCCTCATGGCGGACCTTCGACCCCGCGCCCGGCGGTTTCCAGCCCTGGCCTGCAAGGGCGAACATGCCTACTGCAAGGGATCAACACGGCAGCGTGGTGTACAAGAACAGGATTTACTGCATAGGCGGTGCTAACACCTACACCGCGAACGAGGAGTACAACCCGGCCATGGATCAATGGGCTTCGAAAACCGCTATGCCCACGCCCAGGGGATACGTGGGCTGCGCGGTCTTCGGAGACGGTGCATATGTAATCGGCGGCAACAACGGTCCCAGCTTCCTGACGACCGTGGAGAGATACAACTTCCTGACGAACAACTGGACCACGGGACTGGCCGCGTTGCCCCTGGCCAAGGCGGCTCTGCGCTGCTCAACTCTGAACGGGCTGATATACGCCATGGGAGGGTACGACGGCGGGAATTACGTGAACGCGGTCTACACCTACAATCCCTTGACCAACGTGTGGAACCTGGGAACTCCGATGATTACGGCCCGCGGCTTCTTCGCGCATGCCGTGGTCGACGGGAAGATCTACGTCTTCGGGGGGATAA
Organism: Planctomycetota bacterium; assembly: GCA_041308285.1. Lineage (GTDB taxonomy): Bacteria > Planctomycetota > JAKEIC01 > JAKEIC01 > DYIT01 > PPR-0505. The sequence continues at coordinate 6,158 of JBFZBV010000299.1, forward strand.
TTAACAACGCGGGGACTCTTACCGCGGCGGCCGAAGTCTTCACTCCAGGCACCGGCTGGGCCAGCCTGCCTCCGATGCCTGGGGGCGCCAGGGCGCGATGCTCCTGCGCCGCCCTCGGCCGGAACATATACGTCATAAGCGGTCTTTGGAGCAGCGGGGGAGTCGCCAACATCGTCGAAATCTACAACACCGCCAACAACACCTGGGAGACGAGCCCGCACGCGGCCAGCAGAGCTGCGGCCATCGCGGAGACGGTGAACGGGCAGTTCTACGTCATAGGAGGATCAGGCCCGGTCGCGAACAACAACTCGTATCCGGAATACGACCCGGCGGGGTTCACCGGCGGCGTGTTCGACGGGAGATACGTCTACTTCGCGCCCCACCAGAACCAGGGCGTGTACTTCGGCGGCGTCCTGAGATACGACACGAGCATGCCTTTCGAGTCGTCCGAGTCATGGGACTCGTTCGACGCGGGCTCCTTCGGCGTAGGGGCGGACCCTGACGGGTTCTACGGCGCCCTGTCCGACGGGCGTTTCGTGTACTTCGTCCCCTACTACAACGGGCTGAACTACTCCGGCGAGTTCCTCCGCTTCGACACCAAGGGGGAGTTCAGGAATCCTTCCTCCTGGTCGGCCGTGGACGTGTCGCTCCTCGGCATCGGAACTGATCCGCAGGGATATATCGGCGGCGTCTCGGACGGGAAGTATCTCTATTTCGCCCCCTACCACAACGGGACCATATACCACGCGGAAGTGCTCAGGTACGACACCACGGGATCGGACGCGTCCTTCAAGCTCGACTGGTCGAACGCGAGTTCGAGCGGCGGGTTCTCCGGGGCGCCCTGCGGAATCTCCGCCGTCGTCAACACGGAGGACGGAGCGTTCACGGCCTCGTCGAACGCGCCTTTGACCGCGGGCGGCTGGCATCATGCCGCGATGACCTACGACGGACTGGTCCTGAGTCTCTACGTGGACGGCGCGCTGGCCGGGTCTGCGCCGGCCTCGGGCGACGTCATGCCCTGCACCGCCCCGTTCACAATCGGCGGGTTCGGGAACGGGAACTCCGCACTCAAGGGATCAGTGGACGAAGTCCGGCTCTACGGCAGGGCGCTCCCTGCAGGCGAGATACTGGCCCATGCGCAGAGGCGCTCGTTCGCACAGCCGGCTCCGGCGGCGGGAGCGGCCGGATCCGAGGAGAAGAGATAGACGCATCGTCCCTTGCGCCGCCGCATGCGGCCGGGACAGGCTCAGACACGAAAGGATTAGTATGATGTTCAAGAGAGGCCTGGTCTGCCTTGCGCTTGCCGCGCTCGCGGCCGCGGCGGGGTGCTCAACCGAAGAAATCGTTTTCCCGCCCGTCCCCAAGGCGCCTTCGATCATACCCGCCAGAGCCGCCGTCGCGGTCACTTCCGGCATCGAAACGAAGTACGACCCCGCGGCCAGGTCCTGCTCCGTCCCCTTCGATGCGGAAAAGACCCGCAGGATGCTGGCGGATCCCCTCCTGGAGTCCAAGGTCTTCAAGATGATGCGGGTCGTCGACCCCGCCGCCGTCGCAGCTGATCCCCAGGCTGCAGGCGACTTCCTGGTGTCGATAAACGTCACGAAGCACGTGGTGACCTACAGGGGATCGAACTTCTGGTTCTATCCCAACATCCTGGTATGGTTCTTCACATTTTTCGGCGACTGGTTCGTGCCGGACGAGGTTTTCGCGGCGGACCTCGAAGTCGAGGTGTCCCTGAAGGACATGAAATCGGGCAAGGTGCTCTACAAGCAGGCGTTCGCAGCCGACGCGGTGCGCCACCTGAACGACTTCGAACGGGGCTGGAACATAATCTCAATATTCAACTGCGCGTTCGACGAGGGCAACTACCGCGACGCGGCCCGCCACATCGAGTCGCCCCTGTGGCAGAAGCTCCGCCCGAAGGTGCTCGAGGAGGTGGTCAAGGCCCTGCCTGCGGCGGTCGCTGACTCGGGCTGGAAGCCGCCCTCGGCCGACAGGGCGCTCGTCGTCGGAGTGGGAACCGAGGGCTGCGTCAGGGACGCCGAACTCGTCGTCCGCCATCTGGCCGAAAAGGCGGGTTACAAGAAGGACGCCGTCGAACTCGTCACCGAGGTCTCGGGCCCCAAGGCTCCGGGCAAGGTCCTGGAATTCGTCTCGGCCAGGCTCGACTCATGGAAGAGGCTCGATTTCCCCGAGCGCGACTCCGTCTTCGTCTACGTCTCGGCCAGGGGCACCATAGGCCCCAACGGAATGCCTGCAGTCTCCATGGCCGAGGGCAAGCTCTTCCCGGTCGCGCAGTTCATGGAGACGCTCAAGCTCTTCAGGAGCGCCGCGCTCATAGTCGACGCGGGTTTCGATCCCGCGGGTGGAGTGAAGTCCGTCCAGTCGCCCGGCAAGGTCGAACCCGGGGCGTTCGACGCCGTGCTTTCGGCAGGGACTGTGACCGTGCTGATGGGGGCCTCGCCGGGTTCCGAGACCGTCGAGGACGCGGACGGCACCGGCGTGCTCACCAGGCTCGTCCTGGACGGCCTTGGAGGAGTCGCTGATCTCAACAAGGACAAGGCCGTGGACTGGGCGGAACTGAACGGCTACGTCTCTTCCCAGTTCAACGGCTTCGCCGCGATGCTCGGCAAGGACATCAAGCCCGTGCTCCACGCGCCGAAGCTGCCGTGGTTCCCGGGCATGTTCGTCCCGAAACCGCCTGAGGAGAAACCGGTAGACAAGAAACCGGCGGACAAACCGGCAGAAAAGCCCGCTGACAAGCCTGCGGGGAAGCCCGGCGATAAACCCGCGGATAAGCCCGCCGAGAAGCCCGCGGAAAAGCCGGCGGACAAACCCGCCGACAAGCCCGCAGGAAAACCGGGCGATAAACCTGCTGAAAAGCCGGCTGAAAAACCTGCCGAGAAGCCCGCGGAGAAGCCTGCGGATAAACCCGCGGACTCCAATCCCGGATCGGGTAAGGATTCCTCGCCTTCAGACGGGAAGAAATGACGAAGTCATTTTTGAAAGGGAAAGAGATGAGGAAATTCCTGCATGTATCGATGTTCATGTTCGCAATTCTGGGCCTCGTTATGATTGGCTGCGGCGGCAAGGAGGGCGACAAGCCCGCAGCGGGCGGAGGCGACCAGAAGAAGGAGCCCGAGAAGGCCGAAAAGCCCGACGTCGCCCAGGCAGAGCCGGTGTGGGCGCTGTTCGTCGCCGTCAGGGACAACAAAATCGACGACTTCAAGAAGGTCTGGACGAAGGAAAGAGTCGCGGAACTCGAGAAGGACGGCTGGGACGGCGCCTTCAAGGAGTTCGGCGGGGACGTGAAGAAGCTGCTGGGCGAGGGGTTCAAGCTCGCCGAGTTCAAGTTCACGTACGAGGGCGACGACAAGAAAGGGAGGGTCATGGGCACGTTCAAGGACCAGAAGCTGCCCAAGATGAACGTGGAATTCCAGGACGGCAAGTGGATGGTCAGCGAGCATTAGAGCCCGGCTTACGGCCTGACCATGTCAGTTCAATCGGTTCGGGGGCGCGCACGCCGCGCCCCCGTTTTTTCCCCTCCCACAATCGCATCAAATGTAGCATCGAATACGAGCGGCTCGGCGGGCTTTGCTCCGCCCTCGCGTGAACGCAGAGGCGAAGGCGGGGCGGGCTACGCTCCGCAGAACGCATGCTCTCAAGCGAAGGCGGATTGCCGTGATCATCGCCCCAGCCCGCCTTCGCCTGCCGGACATTGCGAGGGCTTCAGCGGGCTTCGCTCCGGGGGCGGCTACATCCGCAGGACGATTGGGAGGGCGAACCTCCGGTGAGCCACTTCGCATCGAATACGAGCGGCTCGGCGGGCTTGCTTCGCCTGTTGGTCGGAGCGTGGGCTACGCAGGCTCTTCGAGACCCTCGCCCTCCCGATTGGACAGGAAGGATCGTGGCGGGAGCCTCGCCCCCGCGCGGATTACCGGTTTCCTGCGCCCTGCCTGGAAAGCCCTTCACGCCTGTAGACCACGCCGGCTTTCACCACGAAGCGCACGAGGTTGCCGCCGAAATGGTAAGGGACGTAGCGGTGGTTCGGAGCCTCCAGCACCAGGATGTCCGCCGCCTTGCCGGGCTCGAGCGACCCCGCCGAGCCCTGCCTCCGCACTGCGCATGCTGCGTTGATTGTCGCCGCGCACAGCGCCTCCGCAGGGGTCATCTTGAGCCTCACGCATGCGAGAGTGAGGATCATCTGCATGGAATGCGTCATGGACGACCCGGGATTGAAGTCCGTGGCGAGCGCCACGGCCACTCCTCCCTCGATGAGGGCCCGCGCCGGAGCCTCCCTGTCCCGGTCCAGGAAGAACGTCGATCCCGGCAGGAGCACGGCGACCACGCCTGCGTCGCGCATCGCGTCAATCCCCGCCGCGTCCACCGCCTCGAGGTGGTCCGCCGAGACCGCGCCCATTTCCGCCGCCAGCCGGGCCCCGCCGAACGCGGAGAACTGGTCGGCGTGAATCCTGATTCCGAGGCCCGCGGCCGACGCGGCGGACAGCACCTTCCTCGCCTCTTCGACCGTGAACGCCCCGCGGTCGCAGAACACGTCGCAGAACTCGGCCAGACCCCTGGACGCGACCTCCGGAATCATCCTGCCCGCCACCAGGTCCACGTATTCGCCGCGATTCGCCGCGTATTCCGGAGGCACCTGGTGGGCGCCCAGGAAGGTCGGGACGACGGATACCGCCGACTCCGACTTGAGATTGCGCAGGACCTCCAGCGATTTGAGCTCGTCCTCGAGGCTCAGCCCGTACCCCGACTTCGCCTCAATCGTAGTAGTGCCGTATTCGAGGAAAAGGCGGAGCCTTGCCGCGGCCGCGGCCTCGAGATCCTCCATGCGGGCCGCCCTGAGACGCTTCATCGAGCTCAGTATGCCTCCTCCGGCGGCGGCTATCTGCTCGTAGGTCCGGCCCTGGGACCGCATCTCGAACTCGTCCTCGCGCGATCCCGCGAACACCGGGTGCGTGTGGGGGTCCACGAAACCTGGCATGACCACGCAGCCGGCAGCGTCCATCTCCGAGCCGGACGAGTACGCGGCGGCCACCTCCGCGTCAGGCCCGGCCGCGGCAATCCGGCCGCCCACCACGGCCACGGACCCGCCCGGCACGATTCCGACGTCGGACATCTTCCGGCCGAGCCGGGGCGCGGCTCCCCCGGCCATGGTGACGAGCTCAGAGGCGCCGCGGATGATGAGGTCGGCTTTCACTTGAGCGGCTCGCCGTCCTTGTCGAGAAGGCAGTTGCCCAGGACCCATCCGGCCCTGCCCTCCTTGACGACGCGGTACACGCGGAATCCGAGGAGGTTCCTGGCCCAGTGCGTGACCCTGGCCTTCTCGAAGTGCTCGCAGTAGAAGGCGATTTTGCCCGTGCCGAGCTTGTTGGGGCTCCGCCATACGCCGACGCGCGTGGCTATGAGCCCGCCCATGTCCCCGGACACCGTGTACGGGCCCTCGTCTTCCAGCTTGTGGATCTCGAGCCCTTCAGCGTCCGGGGCGGGTTCCGCAGGCGCGGGCTGGCCTTCCCCGGGCTTTGCGGGCTGGCCGGCCCCGTCGGGCGGCTTGGAGCCCGTCCCGTCGGCCGGCTTGGGACCCGGACCCGGAGCCCGGGGCGGGACGCGGCCGGGCGAGGCTTCCGCGGCCGGCATGTCGAAAAGGGACCAGTATCCGTCTTCGACTATGTGGAAGCCCCCGTCGGGCAGCAGTTCGGGGTCCTTGGGCGCTTCCGGAGCATGCTTTTCGCGGGTGAGGTCCGCGTAGATCATGGTCCTCTTGAACTTGCCCCATCCGAAGTAGACCACGAAGCAGAAGCCGACGGAGGACGCGGCGAAGATGATCAGCGATTTGACGAAGGCGCTGCGCCTGCGCCGCCTTGCGAGCTCGAACACCCTCTCCCTGCTCGACTGGCTCTCCTCTCCCATGGCGCGGTCCGTAAAAGAGGCCCTCTAGATGGGATACCGCGGCTTGAAGTCGCGGAAATCGTTCTTCACCGCCTCGTCGATTTCCCTCACCGATCTCGCGACCATGTTCAGGGCGACGTTCATCATCTCGACCGGCGGCTCGTACGCGTAGATGTACTTGGTTACGCCGAGCAGAATCATGTCGGCTTCCGACGGGTGGGGCTCGGCGTAGTAATGGCACTGGTTCGTCGTTAGAAGGAGGTGCAGCTCCTCGCGGAACTTCTTGTAGGTCTCCCGCTTGATTTCGTAGTTCGTCTTGAGCGTGATGAAGTCGTGGTCGATGGTGACCTTGCCCCGGAGCGAGATTTTCCCGGGCTGGTACTTGAACTCGCCTTCCCAGAACTCGAGTTTCCCCTGTTTCAGGAACACCGGAACCTCGGCCGAGTCGAACCTGCATCCGCAGGCCATCATGGCCGTTATGAAGTGGTTGATGCGGTGCCCCTCGCTCTTGCGGTTTCTAGGTTCCATCGTTTCCTCTCGAATTTCCCGGCGCCCCTCCGGCCTTCTGCTTGGGCATGTCGATCGTCTTGAAGTTGCTCCCCATCCACTTTTCCTTGTCCCTTCGCTCCATCGTCTCCCTGGCCGCGCTGACGTACTTGGTGAGGAAAATCTCGTTCCCCTCCTTGTTGAACTCCACCTTGTCCACGTCCCAGAGCATCTGCAGCACTCCCGCGCCCGGAATCCCCTGCGGAAGCTCAGAAGTGTCCTTGGCGTTGCGACCCAGCTCCTTGGCCTTGTCCAGGATGTTCCTGTAGTCGAAGCCCGGCCCCTCGTCCATGACTATCCCTATCACTTTGTACGGGTCCTTCACGAACCGGAACCGGATTACCTTCGAGGGATTGAACTTGTTCCCGTGCTTGGCAGCGTTCCTCATGGCCTCCTGCACCGCGAATATGAGGTTCTGCTGGTCCTTGTCCGACAGGTCCGTGTTGATGACCATCTGCGCCGCGATTTCGTAGATCATCTCCATCAGCGGCGCTATCGTCGGGATTATCATGAGCACGTCCTCGTACCCCACGATCTCCTTCATCGGGTAGTCGGCCAGCGGCTTGCTCGTCAGGTCGATGACCGTCCCGGGCTCGTCGGCGACCGGGTTCTCCACGGTGAACAGGAGCAGCTTCGTGCCGAGGCTTATCAGGTCGCCCTCGTCGAGGATCTTCTTCTGCACCTTGGTCTTGTTGACGTAGACCCCGTTCGAGGAGTTGTTGTCCACGATGGCGAAGCGTTCCTTGTCCTTGACGATGACCGCGTGGACCCTCGATATCGCGCCGTCGAGAAGGACGATGTCGTTGTCCTCGCCCCTGCCGATGGTCACGCCCCGCTCGAGGTCGTAGGTTTCGCAGATGTTCTTCGTGATTTGAAGCTTGAGCTTCGGCACGCGATTCCGCCAAATACCGGCCTGCTGAACCCGTGTGCCCGGACGGTTCATGATAAGGCGGTGGAGGGGTCAGTCAAGCCCAAAATGGGCCTGCTGTTGACAGCCGGCCGCAGCCCGCCTAGAATCAGGCGATCGGAAACGCAATACAATGATGAGGACCTGAAAATGTGCCAGTCAGCGGACGATATCCGCGCCGCCCAGAGGCATTGGGAATCCGAAACGGCCAAAGCCAATCCCTCGTGCCTGGAACCGGTGCGGAACCTTTCCGACCGCCCGGTAAAGATTGTTTACACCCCCGCCGACCTCGACGGCATGGATTTCACGAGCGATCTGGGCTTCCCCGGCGAGTACCCCTACACCCGTGGCGTGCACCGCGACATGTACCGCGGAAGGCCCTGGACCATGAGGCAGTTTTCGGGGTTCGGCACGGCGCGCCAGACGAACCAGAGGTACAAGATGCTCCTCGCCGCTGGCCAGACCGGCCTGTCCGTGGCGTTCGACATGCCCACTCTCATGGGCTACGACAGCGACCACGAGAGATCGCAGGGCGAAGTCGGCAAGTGCGGCGTGGCGGTCTCGTCCATCGACAACATGTCGACTCTGTTCCGCGACATCCCGCTCGACAAGGTCAGCACCTCGATGACGATTAACGGGCCGGCGTCCGTCCTGTTCGCCCTGTACATCGCCGTAGCGGAGGCCCAGGGCGTGGGCATGGCGAAGCTCAGGGGGACCATACAGAACGACATCCTGAAGGAGTACATCGCCCAGAAGTCCTTCATCTTCCCGCCTGCGCCGTCCATGCGCATCATAACCGACATCATGTCGTTCGCGGCCGACCTCGTGCCGCAGTGGAACACGATATCCATCTCCGGGTACCACATCCGCGAGGCGGGTTCGACCGCCCTGCAGGAGCTCGCCTTCACCCTGGCGGACGGCTTCGCCTACGTCGAGGCCGGCATGGCGGCGGGCATACCGGTCGATACCTTCGCGCCCAGGCTCTCGTTCTTCTTCGACGCCCACCAGGAGTTCTTCGAGGAGATTGCCAAGTTCAGGGCCGCGCGCAGAATCTGGGCCCGGCGCATGAAGGAGAAGTACAAGGCCGCCGACCAGCGGTCCTGGCTCCTCAGGTTCCACACCCAGACCGCCGGCTGCAGCCTCACCGCCGAACAGCCCGAGAACAACATCGTCCGGACGGCATTCGAGGCCCTCTCCGCAGTCCTCGGCGGGACCCAGTCGCTCCACACCAATTCCCTGGACGAGACCCACGCGCTGCCCACCGAAAAGGCCGTCATCATCGCGCTCAGGACCCAGCAGATTATCGCCCACGAGACCGGCGCGGCGAGCGTCATCGACCCGCTCGCGGGGTCCTACTACGTGGAAAAGCTCACCAACGAGCTCGAGGAGGGCGCCGAGGCGTACTTCGAACGGATAGACAAGCTCGGCGGCGTGCTCCCGGCCATAGAAAAGGGCTTCTTCCAGAGGGAAATCCACAACGCCGCGTACCGCTATCAGATTGAGGTCGAGGAGAAGAAGAGGATTGTCGTGGGCTTGAACGAGTACGTCCACGGCGGCAAGCCCGAAATCCCCATCCTCTACATCGACCCGGAGGTGGAGCGCGAGCAGGTGGCGGAACTCGCGGCTGAGAAGGGCCGCAGGGACGGCCTCGCCGTCCGGAAGGCGCTGGAGGAAATCCGGAAGGCCGCTCGCGGCTCGGCCAACCTTATGCCGCGCATCATCGCCGCGGTGAAGACCCACGTCACGCTCGGCGAGATTATCGGCCTTCTCAAGACGGAGTTCGGCGAATATCAGGAGCCGCCGATTTTTTGACTTAGGTCTCGGAGGTTTCGATGCAGGAAAGAAAGATACGCATCCTCGTGGCCAAGCCCGGATTGGACGGCCACGACAGGGGCGCGAAGGTCGTCGCCGCAGCCCTGCGCGACGCCGGCATGGAGGTAATCTATTCCGGACTACACCAGACGCCCGAGATGATTGTGGAGACCGCGCTCCAGGAAGACGTCGACGCCGTGGGGCTCAGCATCCTGTCGGGCGCCCACATGACGCTCTTCCCGAAGGTGCGAGACCTGCTGGCCAAGAACGGCGCCGGGCACATTCTGCTCACCGGCGGCGGAATCATCCCCGACGTCGACGTCGATCGCCTCTCCGGCCGGGACGGCATCGGAAGGCTCTTCGGGCCGGGCACGCCGAGCTCGGCGTTCGTCGAATACATAAAGACCGAGGTCGCGAAGAGAAGAGCGGAGAAGGTCTGAACCCTGCAGGCGCCCGGCCGGGCCGCGCGCCGCCCCGGCGCAGGGGATTGTGGAGGTGCACGATGGACGAGGTCCCAGCTGATTCCGGGAAGGGCGTCCCGGCCGATTCGCAGGCCCCGCGCCCGCCCCTGCCGCATGAACCCCTGAGCGCGCCCGGACCCGGCCATCCAGGCCCGTTCCAGTTCATGCCGGCGTTCCCCAAGCCCCAGGCCGCACCCCCGGCGCCCCAGAGATCGGGCAAATCCCCGGCCGCCTGGATTTTCATCGTCGTCGGGCTCGCAGTACTCTGCTTCTCGGTGTTCCTCAACTTCATCCTCCTCGTCGCCGTCATGGCCCAGGGCATGTCCATGGGCATGGACGGGGGGAACCTCGTGGAAAAGCGCGTCATGGGCCGCGACGCCGCCAAAATAGCCGTCGTCTCGGTCCAGGGCGTAATCTCGCGCGGCGAGTCGGTGCTCCTCTTCCCGAGCCAGGACATGGTCGAGCACGTGAAGTCCCAGCTCAGGGCCGCCGCCAAGGACCCCATGGTCAAGGCCGTCGTCCTCGAGGTCGACAGCCCCGGAGGAACCGTCACCGCCTCGGACCTCATATACAAGGAAATCCTCGACTTCCGCACCAAGCAGGCCAAGCCCGTGGTGGTGTGCATGCAGGGCATGGCGGCCTCCGGCGGGTACTACATCTCCATGGCCGCCGACAAAATCGTCGCGCACCCCGCGACCCTGACCGGCAGCATCGGCGTCATCATGCAGCTCATCAACTACAAGGAGCTCTCGGGCAAGTACGGCCTCAAGTGGGAGACCTTCAAGCCCCAGAACGCGCCGCTCAAGGACGTCGGATCCTCCACCAGGGACATGACCGAGGAGGATCGCAGGGTCTTCCAGACGATGGTCGAGAAGATGTACGAGATGTTCCTGAAGCGCGTCGAGGAGGGCCGCAAGGGCATACTCACGCGCGAGCAGATTATGAAACTGGCCAACGGGCAGCCCTATCTCGGGATTGAGGCCGAGGAGCTCAAGCTCGTGGACAAGCTCGGCACGCTGGAGACGGCCATCGAAGAGGCCAAACTGCTCGCAGGCATCCAGGGCGACCCCTCCGTGGTGCGCTACTCCAAGGTCACGCCCTTCTCCGCGCTGTTCGGCATGAAAGCCGGGCAGCCCGGGCCGGACGTCTCGGGCCTCGAGGCGGCGGCAATGGCGATTGAAAGCAAGCTCACGCCGAGGCTCATGTACCTTTACTGCCCGTGACCCACCCGGCGGCCCGGGCCGGCCGCGGCCGCGCGGTTCGAAGCCGCGCCCGCACGGCCGCAGCGACTCGATTCCGTGCCGGTGTTTGGAGTCGGGCTCAAGCCATGCGGGATTGGGCTTCTCTCCTGCGTTCCTTCCGGCCGGTCGCGGCGGCAGCAGCCGCGCTGTCCCTTGCCGCCGCCGCGGGATGCTCCAGCGGCGGCTCCGGCGTGCCGGAGAACAGCCCGCCTCCTGCGCCCGCGCCGGAGAAGGCGGCCGCCGCACTGCCCCTGGACGTGGACGCGTGCATCGCGGACAAGCTCCCGGCCGAGGAGCCCGTGAGGCAGCCCTCGGGGCTCGGATCGTGGTTCCCGGCGGCCAGGGCGGACCTGACGAGGGACGTCAAGTCCTATCTCTCCTCCGCGTCGCCCGAGCCCCTGCCGGGCGAAGTGGTCGCCCTGATTGTTCCCCACGCGGGATTCGCCTACTCGGGCCCCGTGGCCGCGCAGGCGTACAGGAAAATCGCGGGGGCCGCCTTCGACACGGTCATCATCGTGGGGCCGCCACACCGATGCCCGGTCGACGGCATATCGGTCGAGCCGAAGGGCAGCTACGCCACGCCGCTCGGAGCCGTGCCCATAGACTCCAAGATGGCGGGGGCGCTCATCGCCAACCACGATCGCATAAGGCACGTCCCCGAGGCGCACGGCGACGAGCACTGCATACAGAACCAGGTCCCGTTCCTGCAGAGCGTCCTCGGAAAATTCAGGATCGTGCCCGTGCTGATTAGCGCCGCGAATCCCGACGACTACGTCATACTGTCCGAAGCCATACACTGGGTCGCAGCGGATTCGGGCAAGCGCGTCCTCCTCGTCGCAAGCACCGACCTGAGCCACTTCCCGTCCGCGGAAGACGCGGCCAGGGCCGACTCGATGATCCTCGACGCGTTCAAGACCATGGACGAGCGCTACATACTCGACCGCAACGCGCGCATCCTCAAGGCCGGCATCCCCGGCCTGTCCTGCGCGGCCTGCGGAATAGACGCGGCGATTTCGGTGATTATGGCCGCCAAGCTTCTGGGCGCCACGAAGATTGCGGTCCTCGACCGCAGGAACTCGTTCGAAATCGCCGGAGGCGGCAGGGCCCGGGTCGTGGGCTACGGGGCCTGCGCATTGTACAAGGGCGAATCGGAGGGAATGGACTTGGATTCCAAGAAAAAGCTCCTGGACATCGCGAGGAAGACCCTGGAGGCGGTGCTCGCGGGCAAATCGGTCCCCGGGTTCGACGTCGGCGACCCCGCGCTGCAGAAGCACGGCGGCGCTTTCGTCACGCTCAAGAACAAGGGCGAGCTCCGCGGATGCATCGGCAGGTACCCCGAGGAGGGCGGCAAGACGCCGCTCTGGCAGGTCGTGTCCGAAATGGCGCTGGCCTCGGCGCTCAAGGACTACAGGTTCGACGGCGAGCACCCCGACCTCGCGGAACTCGGCGAAATCGAGATCGAGGTCTCCGTGCTCTCGGTCCCGAGGAAGGTCAAGAGCGCGCGCGACATCGTGCTCGGCAAGCACGGCGTCATCGTCAAGAAGGGCTTCAGGCAGGGGACGTACCTTCCGCAGGTGGCGCTCGAGACCGGCTGGAACCTCGATCAGTTCATGTCGAGCCTCTGCTCGAGCAAGGCGGGCCTGCCCGCCGACGCGTGGAAGAACGACCCTGCCGTGGAGATTTGGGTGTACGACGCGGACGTGTTTCACGAGTAGCGCGGCCCGGGCCCTGCAACCCCGCAGGGGCTCCGGGTTGCGCATGTTGGGGAATTGACAGCCATGAAATGCCTCAAGTCCCTTTTCGCCGCGGCATTGACCGCCGCATTCATCCCCGCCCCCGCCCTCTCCGAGGAGAAGGCGCCCGAAGCCGTGCTCAAGGCCGGCGTGGTCGACGCCGTCAAATCCTGGGTCCCGGACTTCTCCGGCCTGCCGCCCGGCACCGAGGCCTTCGAGGTGGAGTACGTCGCGAAAGTCGCGGGAATCGCCGTGACGGGCCGGTTCTCGATCTCGAGGTCCGGGCCCCAGAGGCCGTTCACGCAGGTGCGGGGCGGCGTGGAGGTGCTCAAGGAGAGCGACCGCCAGAAGGTGACCATGCTGGAAAAGGGCCCTGCAGGCGATCCCATGGACGCCCTCGCCGCCCTGTTGACGGACCTGCACGCGAAAAACCTCGAGGCTGCAGGCAAGCACCTCGTGAAGGCAGGCGATGCCGAGGACATGCTCAATGCGTTCTCCGACGGCGCCGCGGGAAAGGCGGGCTTCACCCTGGACGAGATTGCCCGCTCGCACCTCCCGCGCTGCGGCGCTCTGCCCGGCGTCTGCGGACGTATCGAGTTCAAGTACTCGTTCCCCGCGGAAAAGGGCGACTTGAGGGGGATGATGTCGATGGAGGCGGAAATCGCAGCAGGCGGGGCCGACCCGCCGCGCTGGCTCGTCCAGGAAGCGGCCGTGGGGTTCAAGCCCGCGGATCCGGCGAAGCCCATGCCCGCCATGCCAAAGGACCCCTGCGCGGCCGACGGCCTCCGCAAGCTCGTCGAAGCGGCCTCGATGCCTGACTTCGCCGCCTTCCCGGCAGGCACATCTGGGATCGCCATCGGATACGACTTCGACGGAGCCGACTGCATCGCGGAAATCGAGGTCGAGTTCAAGACCCCGAAGGAAGCCCCTGGAATACTGATTCTTGACGAGCTCAAGATTAGGGACAAGGGCGGGCCCGAGAAACCCGTCTACTCCGCGGCGCCCTCGGAATCGCCCATCGATTCCGTCCGCAACTGCATGAAGGCCTTCGTGGACTGGTCGCCGGACACGGTGCTCAAGTACATGCCCGAGAAGCGCAGGAAGAGGGTCGTCGAGGGCGGAAAGTCCTTGGAGGACCTCAGGAAGTCGCTGGATAAGACCGTGCAGAAGCAGGGGTTCTCTCCGCCTGCGCATATCCTCGCGAACCTCCCATCGCTCGCCTCCGGCACGGTTCGGCCCGGCAAACTCGGAGTGGAATACACGTTCCCCGGGTCCCTCAAGGGGGAGGAAGGGGCGTACCGGGTGGAAATAGACCTCGTCGTGGAGCCCTCGTCGCCCGAATGCTGGAGGATTGACGACATAGACAGCCGTTTCAGGAAAAATGCCCCGGCCGACGAAGGGGAGGGCAAGTAGCCGGCTCCGTTCAGGCGCCGGTAAAAAGCCCGCCGGGCTCGGGTTGGAGGCTCTCGGACATGTCCAAGGACAGCTGGTACAAGGCCTGGAAGGAGGCGTACATCGACCTCCACGTCGCCTATCTCGGGGTCATAAGGCTCAGGCATCACCGCAACCAGGCCCTCGAGCTGGTGATTCAGAGGGACATGCAGCGGGAAGACCCGTTCCGCATGGCCAGCCCCTCCGGCAAGGACGCGGTCAGGAAATGGCTCGGCCTGTGGCAGAAGCACGAGTGCGACAGCCTCACGAAGCAGGTCATGGCCGCGGCCGCCGAGGCGCTCCAGAACCACTGGAACACCTGGTCAACCCTGATGGACCTCTGCCCGCCGGATTTCAGGAAGTTCAGAATCGAGGTGCCGCAGAGCGACTTCGTGACGTCCACGGCCGTCTCGCGCGGCACGCTGGAGCAGCGCGCGAAAGTACTGGCCGAGGCCTGGAAACGCAACATCAAGGGCGAGCTCAAGTGACGCGCGGGGTCTGCGCGGAGCATGAGACCGTGAGGGCGTGGGGCGCAGGGACGTTGGGCCGTAGGGGCGTGGGGGCGTTGTGAGAAGTAAGAGGTAAGAAGTCAGTAGTAAGTAGTAAGAAGACCGTGGACAAGTGAGCAGGCCTGGTTGTCCTCCGCGGGGCCATATGCAGAATCAGGAGCATCAGTGTCCGCTTCCGTCCGAATCGAAGCTGAGCGGAGCGAAGTCCGCCAAAGGCGGAGCGGATCAGGAGGATCAGGGCGCAGAGTAAGAGCATGCCGCTGAGGGAAGAATTCGAGAAATCCGGCGGGTGGATGTTCAAGTGGCGGAGCCTCCTCCCGGTCCCCGCCGCTGGCGTCTGCCTGCTCGCGCTGTGGGAGCGCGGCGCCCCGCCGTTCGGCGAGCGCTTCGCCCCGGCCTGGCAGATTGCATGCCTGGCCGTGTGCTTCTTCGGCCTCGCGATTCGCGTGCTCACGGTCGGCCGGGCTCCGCGCCGGACCTCGGGAAGAAACACCAAGGCGCAGGTCGCCGAGACTCTCAACACCACAGGCGCGTACTCGCTGGCGAGGCACCCGCTGTACCTCGGCAACTTCTTCATGGGCCTCGGACTCGTGCTCTACGTGCAGGCCTGGTGGCTCGTGCTGATCTACGTCCTCGCCTTCGCGCTGTACTACGAGAGAATCATGTTCGCGGAGGAGGCGTTCCTGAGGGAGAAGTTCGGGGAGGAGTACATCCGGTGGTCCGAAAGGACGCCGGCCTTCTTCCCGGGGTTGCGGGGTTACGTGAGGCCCGCCAGGCCCTTCTCGCTCAGGGCCGTGCTCAAGCGCGAGTACAGCGGCTTCTTCGCCGTGATTCTCTACATGTTCCTGATTGTCTCCGCAGAAGGGCTGATCGCAGGGGAGAAGCCCGGCATCGACGTCATGTGGATTGTCCTGCTTTCCGCGGGATTCGGCGTCTGGCTGCTGCTCAGGACTCTCAAGAAGCACACGGGCCTTCTCAGGCAGCGCGAACCGTAGGATTCCGCAGTCCGGGATTCGCAATGACAAGTTCGGCTTTGCCCTGGCGAGGAACGGAGCTGCGGAGCGATCTCATCTTTTTTTCATTGTAATTTGCGCCCCATATCCTTAAATTTCGACATCTCGCGGGCGATGCTTGGGTTTAGGAGGCGCCGGAAGGCGCCTTTTTTATTTGCCGCGGCGGCCGCGGACGCGGCGCGCGTCAGGATGCCGGGAAAATGCAGGGCGGAATCGACATCGGGAAGCTCCGAAACATAGGGTTCATGGCCCACATAGACGCGGGCAAGACCACGGTGACGGAGCGGATCCTGTTCTATACCGGCCGGAAGCACAAGCTCGGCGAGGTGCACGAGGGCGCGGCAACGATGGACTGGATGGTCCAGGAGCGGGAACGCGGG